>JANMUW010000340.1:0-9490 GCA_031392105.1 Acidobacteriota bacterium
TTTCGAAGCGAGTTGCTATAATCCATTTTTCGAAATAACTGATAAGTGATAAGTGATAAGTGATAAGTGACGACTGACAACGCATGAAACTAAATATTATCCCAGTTGAATGGACCGACGAAGGCGTGCGGATGCTTGACCAGAGACTCCTGCCGACAGAAGAGACGTGGCTGATGCTGCGGACGTACAACGACGTTGCAGCCGGTATCAAAGACATGGTCGTGCGCGGAGCTCCGGCGATCGGTGTTTCGGCGGCGTACGGTGTCGCGCTTGGAGCGAAGCAATTTGTCGGAACGAATATCGCCGATCTCGAGGACGAGCTTGATTACATTTGTGGCGTTCTCGGAGCGACGCGTCCGACTGCTGTGAATCTTTTCTGGGCGATCGATCGGATGAAGCGGACATTTCGGAAAGCGAAGTCGGACGGAAAGTCGATCACTGAGATCCAACAGATCCTGATCGATGACGCGAAAGCGATCCACGCCGAGGACATCGAATCACAGCGTTTGATCGCGAAGTTTGGCGGCGAATTGCTTGACGACAACTCGACGGTGCTGACGCATTGCAATGCGGGAGCGCTTGCGACCGGCGGAGTCTGGGGAACAGCGCTTGGCGTGATCCGTGGTGCGGTGGATCAGGGGAAGCATATCTCTGTGATCGCTGACGAAACGCGGCCATACATGCAGGGAGCTCGTCTCACTGCGTGGGAGCTGATGCAGGATGATATTCCTGTAACTCTAATCACCGACAGCATGAGCGGTCATGTTATGAAGAAGGGACGCGTCCAGGCAGTTGTCGTCGGCAGCGATCGGATCGCGGCGAATGGAGATGTTGCGAACAAGATCGGTACGTACATGGTCGCTGTACTTGCTAAACGTCACAACATTCCGTTCTACGTCGCAGCTCCGCTTTCGACCGTCGATCTGAATTGTCCGACCGGTGAAGAGATCCCTATCGAAGAGCGCGACATCCGCGAAGTTACACACATGAAAGACGTGCAGCTCGCACCCGACGACACGGTTGTTAGCAACTATGCCTTCGACGTCACTCCGAACGATCTCGTCACGGCGATCATTACCGAGAAGGGCGTAGCAAGGGCGCCCTATACTGAGAGTTTGAAAAAGCAATTCGAAGAATAGGACTGCGATTTCTTTGCGTCTTTGCGACTTTGCGGGAACATCCGGCTTCGATATCTCAAGGCAATTTTCTCCCGCAAAGTCGCAAAGTCGCAAAGAAATCTGAAACTGAAATCGCACATCCACTCCGCGGGTTGGTATAATCTCGAAAACCTATGATCGAACGAGAACAGATCGAGATGGATGTGGTCTTTGTGGGTGCGGGGCCGGCGAACCTTGCTGCGGCGCTGCACCTGAAGAACGAAATCACCAAACACAACGAGTACGTCGAGAAGGGCAGGCTCGCGGGAAACAAGATCGACGATCTCGAGATCGCGATCGTCGAAAAGGGATCTTTTGTCGGAGCACATATTTTATCGGGTGCCGTGATGGACCCGATCGCGATCCGCGAGCTGATGCCGGATTTTCTCGAGCAGGGATGTCCGGTGGATTCCGTCGTGACCGAGGACGCATTCTGGTATCTCACCGAGAAGAGTTCGATCAATGCACCGATCGTCCCGCCGCCTCTCAAGAACAAAGGTAAGTACATCATCAGCCTGAGTCGAATGTGCGAGTGGCTCGCTGAAAAGTGCGAAGAAGCCGGCATCAATATCTTTCCGGAATTTCCAGGCGCCGATCTTATCTACGACGAGAACAACGCCGTTGTCGGTGTTCGCACAGGCGATAAAGGAATCGGAAAGGACGGCGAACCGAAAGCGAACTTTGAACCCGGTGTCGAGATCATTGCGAAAGTCACAGTGCTGGGTGAGGGCTCGCGCGGATCGCTCGCGAAGCAGTTGATGTCGCGACTCGGCTTGATGAAAGAGAAAGATCCGCAGGTGTTCTCGCTTGGAGTGAAGGAACTGTGGGAAGTTCCCGCCGGAAATTTTGCCGAGGGCAAGGTTGTACACACACTCGGATTTCCATCCGACACGGACACGTACGGCGGCGGATGGATCTACGGGATGAAGGACAACGTCATTAGCATCGGCTACGTGACCGGGCTCGATTACAAAGATCCGAACATCGATCCGCATCTTGAATTCCAGAAATTCAAAACGCATCCGAAGGTCGCCGAAGTTCTAAAAGGCGGCAAGATGATCAAGTACGGCGCGAAGTCGATCAATACGAGCGGGTACTGGACGATGCCGAAACTCTACGCCGATGGTGTGCTCATCGTCGGGGATTCGGGCTCGTTCTTAAACGGCCAGCGGATCAAGGGAATTCACATGGCGATGAAGTCGGGCATGCTTGCGGCTGAGACAATTGTCGGTGCGTTCGACCATCAGGACTTTACGTCGAAGACACTCAAGCACTTTGACGAGAAGGTGAATTTGAGTTGGATCTACGATGAGCTTCACCCGGTAAGAAACTTCCATGCGTCGTTCCAATCGGGCCGTTGGTCGGCGCTGATAAATTCCGGTTTGCAGTTTTTGACAAAGGGCCTGGCGTGGGGCTTTCTGCCGAAAGAACATCACGTCGCCGGATACGAGCGGATGGAGAAGCTTTCCGACAATCATAAGGTTTCGTTTGAAGAGCGGTATGCCGGAGTGAAGTTCGACAAGGAACTCACTTTCGACAAGATCACCGATGTGTATCACGCGGCAGTCGCACACGACGAAGATCAACCTTCGCATCTTCACGTTCTTGACACTGAGGTCTGTGCGACCCAGTGTGCCGAGGAATACGGAAATCCGTGTCAGCGATTTTGTCCGGCTCAGGTTTATGAGATGGAGGCGAACACCAAGACTGGGCGCCGGGAATTAAAAGTAAATTTCTCGAATTGTGTCCACTGCAAGACGTGTGACATCGCCGATCCGTATCAGATCATCAATTGGGTGACCCCTGAAGGCGGCGGCGGGCCGAATTATAAAGGGATGTAACGGACAACGAACTTCAGTTTGTTGAGCAACAAGCCAAAGTTTGTCGTACCGAAGTTACCAGATCACCACAAGGGTCGGCGGATAACAAACTTCAGTTTGTTGAGCGACAAACTAAGGTGTGGTCGTACCGAAGTTACCCGATCATCAACCGGGTCGGCGGACAACAAACTTCAGTTTGTTGAGCGACAAACTAAAGTTTGTCGTACCGCGGAACAACAGTTGCTTTTCACCAATCACCAGCGTGGACGTTCGGATTTGGTACGTGCTCGCGAACTTACAAGGGAGGTTGGTTGTAATGGCAATTTTTAATAACGACGAAGCAAAAGGTAAATGGGAACAGGCGAAGGGAACGGTCAAAGACAAAGTTGGTGAATTGACCGGCAACGAACGTCTGGAAGCAGAAGGCGAAGCTCAGAACGCCGGCGGTGAAGCTCAGGAAACCTGGGGCAAGTTCAAGCGCGGAGTTTCTGATACGGTAGATTCGGTCGGCGAAGCCATAAGCGACGCCGGCAAACGCGTCAACGACTAACGTCAGGACCGGCATTCCGGCAGACACAAAAAAAAGAACGGCAGGCAATTCCTGTCGTTCTTTGCTTTCTTATCATGAAGGAACAGGCTGGAAAGCCTGTTTTACTTAAGACTTTCGAGGATCTCGAAGTTCACCTTTTTATTCTCGATCTCTTTCAGCGCGACACGCGTCGGCTTGCTCTTGCGCGTGTCGATATCGACTCGCGAGATCGCACCACGCTGAAGCTGTTTGCTGCGCTGTGCGGCGAGGATGATCATCCTGTACTTAGAATCGATCTCAGGCGGGTTGATTACCTCTTCAACCTCATTTTCCGTCTCTTCAACCGCTGCTACTGCTTCTTTTTTGGCCATAATTAAAGTTGAGCTCCCCAGTTTCTAGAGTTTAGCCCTCTCGAAACTATCAAGGATACCCTGAACGGTCTCTCCTTGTCTATGCGGCCGCTGTCTTTCCGCGAGGATTATGGCCGCGAGTTTGCGGGACGCTGAGGCGATCTCGTCGTTAATCACAAGGTATCCGAAGCGGGAAAATTGCATGACTTCGTCCAGAGCATTCTTTAGCCGAAGCTCAAGATCCTCCATGCCTTCAGTCGCCCGGGCAGTTAGACGTGCTCGAAGTACCTCGAACGACGGAGGCATAATGAAAATACTGATCGCCTCGGGCATTTTCTCCAAAACAGTGGCGGCACCCTGAACATCGATCTCGAGGATCACATCCATACCCGAACTCGTCATCTTTTGCGTCTGTTCGAGCGACGTTCCGTAATAGTTGCCGTGGACCTCGGCGTACTCGAGAAACCCGCCCTTCTCTTTGTAGGCCTCGAACTCTTCGACGGAAACAAAGTGATAGTGCTTGCCGTTGTCCTCGCCGAATCGGGGCTCACGCGTTGTCAGTGAAACCGAATACCCGATGTGCGGAGCGATCTCCAACACCTCGCGGATCAAAGTACCTTTTCCGCCACCTGACGGTGAGCTTATGATGATCAAGTTACCTTTCATATCAACGGAAAACGGAAAATGGAAAGCGGAAAATAAAAAGCCTATCGCCGACTCGATGCCTTTGCCGTTCGGATCGAGGCGGTAAGTATCTTCCGTAGCTCGCGACAGTCTGTAATTAGTGAGTCTGCCTCTTCAATTCGCAGGTATTCTCCGTCCCTTAATAACTCAACCCAATACTGAGTTTCAAACGCTTCCTTCAACGAAATGGAAAGCTTATGTACAAAATCTGCTTTTGATTGAGCTTGATTCGCTTCGACCACATTTGCGCCGATCGAAGTGCCTGAGCGCAGCGCTTGTTTAGATAGGACGAATTCCTTTTTTTCGCCCGTCAAATATTTATAGAGATTTACCATTCTCAACGCAAATTTATAGGATTTGTCGCGAAGAATATTTTCCATTTTCCACTTTCCGTTTTACGTTATTCCACGTTCTGAACTTGCTCACGTATTTTCTCAATCTCACTTTTGACCGCGAGAGCGTTCTCTTTCACGATCATATTATTCGTTTTCGATGTGATCGTATTCGCCTCGCGATTGAGTTCCTGCGTTAAGAAATCCAGACGCTTTCCGACTTCTTTTTCTTCGCTCATTATCGTTCGGAAATGTTCGATGTGAGTCTTGAGCCGCGTGATCTCTTCGGAAATGTCAGCTCGCTCGGCGAGATACGCGATCTCCTGTGCGAGCCTGCCTTGATCCAGTTCGATCTGCGATTCGCTCTTTGCCAGCAGGTCTCCGATCCGTCGTGTCAAACGTTGTCGATATTCTTCACTTATCGATGCGGCCTCGCTTTCGATCGGCGGTAGATGCTGTTCGATCGCGTCAAGGCGCGACTCGAGCTCAGTCTTCAGCATCTCGCCTTCGCTCTGCCGCATCTTTTCCAGATCCTCCAGAGCCGTCGCCACGGCCGCCGCGACGCCGAACGCGAACGCCTCGCTTAAATCATCCTTCTTCGAGATCATCACATTCGGCAGCTTCGCGATGACATTGATATCGGGCTCGCCGGACAGTCCGAACTCGTCTTGCATCTTCTTCATCGCTCCGAGGTAGCCGACGATCATCGGACGATTGAGCTCGTAATTGATCTCCTCGGAACGATCGTATTGCACGTTGACGTCGACTCGCCCTCGCGATAGGCGGCTCGAGATCAAACGCTTGACCTCCGCTTCGATCGAATGCATTTCATTCGACAGTCGAAGGCTGATATCGAGAAATCGATTGTTGACCGTCTTCAGTTCGACGGTAACGGAAAAGTTGTTTTCGGTAACGGCTCCGCGGCCGAATCCGGTCATTGATTTCATATAAGTACTGCGGGCTGCTAGCCTGCGTCAGTTGTCCGGCTAACACCCTGTCCTACATTTTCTTCTTCGGCGAACTGCAATTCGTAAAGCCGCTTGTATTTTCCGCCCTGCTCGAGTAGCTCCTTATGTGTACCCGTCTCAACGATCCTACCTCTTTCCATGACGACGATCTTGTCCGCCTTTCGCACCGTTGATAATCGATGGGCGATGACGATCGACGTCTTGTTCTGCATCAGGTTGCCCAGAGCTTTTTGAACCAATTGCTCCGACTCGGCATCGAGTGCGGATGTTGCTTCGTCAAGGATCAGCACCGGCGCGTCGACAAGTACGGCGCGTGCGATCGCGATCCGCTGTCTTTGTCCTCCGGAAAGAAATATTCCACGTTCGCCGACGATCGTGTCGAACTTCTGCGGAAGCTCGTCGATAAAATCCGCCGCGTATGCAACCTGGGCGGCGTGTGCGAGATCTTCATCCGTCGCATCGGGTTTCCCGTAAGAAATGTTGTAGCGGATCGTGTCGTTGAAGAGTACGGTTTCCTGCGTAACGAGAGCAAGCATCCTCTTCAGATCACGGATTCGAAAGTCGCGAATGTCGGTTCCATCCCAGAGTATGGATCCCGAAGTTGGATCATAGAGTCGCTGGATCAACCGGATCAAGCTTGATTTGCCGCCGCCGCTTTCGCCGACGAGAGCGACCATCGACCCTTTCGGGATTGTCAGCGATACGTTGTCGAGGATCTTCTTCTCAGGATCGTTTTCGTAGTTGAAGCGGACGTCCCTCAATTCGATAGCCGTCGTGAGCGGTTTGATATGAGCGGGATCACTCTTCTCCGGCAGCACTTCGTCTTCGTCAAGAATGCTCCACACATCCTTCGCTGCGGCGAACGCTTTCGAGATCTCGTTGTGCTGGCGAGAGATCTTTCGCATCGGATCGTAACTGCGAAACAGAAAGAACAGGAACGTGAAAAACTGCGCCGCGTCCATCCGGTTGGCGTTGATCTCGCGCAGACCGAAATAGAAAAGGATAAGCATCGCGATGGTACCGATTATCTCGATCGTCGGCGGTGACGTCGCGGCGATCCGCCCTGAGCGACGGTTCGCTTTCGCGATCACCTGTGCGATACGACCGAAGCGTTCCTTTTCGCGGCCTTCCGCGGAATAGGCTTTTACGATCGTCTGATTGGCGAGCGTTTCCTGTGCGACGTCGTTCAAAAGCTTGTTGCCTTCAAAGGATTCTTCAGCCAGGCGTCGCAAAGATTTGCTGAACTTCGTCGTGAGAAACGCGATGATCGGAGCGATGATCATCGCACCCAGCATGAGCCGCCAATTGAAATAGAACGCGGCTGCGAAAAAGAAAACAAGCATGAAGCCTTCGCGCAGGACATCGCGAAGGTTTGCGGAAACCGCCATCTCGATCGCCGAGCAACTGACGACGAGACGCGATACGAGAAAATTTGTACGATGCTTTTCAAAGAATGCCGCCGGCTGGCTCAAGAGATGTTCGTAAAGTTGTCGACGAAGATCGAGAATGGCTGCTTGTCCTATCTTCGCCATCAAGTAGGACGAAAAAAATTCGGCGATGCCTTTGCAGATAGTGAAGGTCAGCAGCAGGACCGATATCGCGAGCCACGCTTGATACCACGGTTCCTTCGGAATGAATCTCTGCAGGCTGAAGAGTGTTTCAGAGCTTCCGACCGCACCGGGCAGGAATTGTCCGAAGATCGGAACCAGTAGAGCTCCGGTCGCCGTCTCAAATATCGCGACCAGGACCATCGTCACCAGCGCGAACGTAAATGTCAGCCAGTAAGGCCGAACGTATTTGAGGAGGCGGCTGAATTCATTCATTCCGGGTCGTGAAAAAGTTGAATATACTTGTTTCAGACTGGGTTTGTCCAAACAGCCTTATTTTGCAACGATTGAATTCAATGTGGCATCTTTTTACCAGCACTTCCTTTTTTTCGGAGTCGAACAAGATGAAAAATTCAGGGCCTCTCAGAATGTTGTTTACGTTTCTCCTCGTATTTGCATTCGCCGGCGTCGGCTTTAGCCAGCTCGATGTGCCCCGGCGGACGACCGCGATCACATACCCTCTCGACGAGCCGGTGCTCGTCCAGTTTCGCGGCACTACGCGGTATCCTCGCATGAAAGGTGAAGCAAAGATGAGGCGAACAAGCCGAAACGGCACCGAGATCGAGCTTTCGGTTTCGAAGATGCCGCGGCCGTTTGAATTGGGTGCCGGTTACGCGACCTACGTTCTGTGGGCGATCGCACCGGACGGCCAAGTGGACAACCTCGGTGAGATAAGGCGCCGCGGGTTTTTTGAATTCGATTCACGTATCAGCGTGACGACGCCTCTGCAGACCTTCGCGCTCATTATCACGGCCGAGCCGCATTTTCTCGTCCGTCGTCCGAGTCAGGAGATCATGCTCGAGAATTTGAGTCCGTACACCGTGAGCGGAAAGACGATCGCAACGACACCGGCCGTGCAGTATTTCGGAAACTCGAGCGATTATTTTCGCGATTCACGAACGCCGGAGATCGCCGAGATCGATTATTCGAAAACACCTTCCGCAATCCTGCAGGCAAAACAGGCAGTCTCACTGGCTCGATTTGCCGGAGCCGAACGAGACGCCCAGGAAGAGCTTCGGTCCGCCGAATCGCTTCTGGTTAACGCGGAGGATTCGTGGAAGGCCGGGCGGGACGACGAATCGGTCGACATTGCCGCGAGGCGTGCGATCAGCGAAGCGGTAAAAGCCGAATCGATGGCGCTTGTTCGGAAGGACGCTCGCGAAAAACGAAACGAGAAAGCGAGATCAGATGCGGAGACGCGACAGGCGGAAAACCGCTTCGCGGATGCGCAGACTGAGATCGCAGAACTCAAGCGTCAGTTGCAGGACGAGTCGAGACAGAGGGAACTTTCTGAGCGCGATGTCACGACATATTCAACTCAGATCCGCGAGCTCCGCGCCGAGAACGGAAGGCTGAGAGAAGAGCTCGGACGGACGAAGGTCGAAGCAGATAATGCAAAGGCCCGGATCGAAGCGATCGAGAACGAAAAACGTGCGGCGGACGAGCAGCGTGCCCGCGAACAGAAGCTCGGGAATCTGGGAGCGAGCCAGGGAGCTTTCATGCAGTCGCTGCGGCGTTTTGGCGCGGTTTCAAAAAGCGAACGCGGGATTGTCTTAACGCTGCCCGAAAATTATTGGTCGGCTGCACGGGCTGGCAGCTTTGCACCGGCCGCAGATTCTAAGCTTGGCCCGCTTGGCGAGCTGCTTGCGAACAACCCGGACTACAAGGTCGTCATCGAGTCTCACACAGACGACAAGGGAACTCCAGAAGAGCTCAGCTCCCTCACCGAACAGCGGGCTCGTTCGATCGCGGAACGGCTTATCGGTTTCGGTGTGGCTGCCGCACGCATAGAAACAAAAGGACTGGGAGCGACATTACCCGTGGCTCCGAATACGACGAATGCAAGTCGTGCAAAGAATCGGCGGGTGAATGTCATACTCGTGCCGAATATATAGACATTCGGATCGCTCCATTTCCCGGATCGGCCCCTGCTGAGCCAAGCCCGTGACTGGAGCGCAGGCATCCCTGCCTGCAACGTCGCGAAGCGACGTAAAACGAAAACCACAGGTCGTCACAGTTTTTTTCGGGCTTCGCCCTCATGCA
>JANMUW010000341.1:0-7491 GCA_031392105.1 Acidobacteriota bacterium
GATCGGACTTATCCTGTCATAAACGCTTGAAACCGAAACGGTCTCACTTCGGTTCTCAAGATATAAACGTCGCGTGACCCGCAGTTGATCATCCCGCGTCGGCGAAAGTGTTAGATAGAAGTCATTCGAGCGATCGCCGACATAACTGATCTCAACAGCATCGCGATTTGCCGTCGCCGTTGTTCTTATCGTGCGTCCGCGACTTGTCGTTTCTGTCTTGGCAATTCCATCCGCGTCGAATGTTACCTGCGGCGAATTGCTCGAGGCCATTGTCATGGTTCGTCCATTCTTTTCGATGGCCATCATCTCCGGCGAAGCAAGGCGCCGTTCAAGATTTCTTCGCATTCGATCACGCTGCGTGGTCGAATACGCGTCGTCCGAACGATCGAGTACCGTATCAATGTCGTCGCTCAGGGTCCGGTTGAGCCGGAATGTGCCGGTTATTCGAGCGTCGAATCCACGACCTCGGCCATAACCTCCACCGGTCCCGGTCCCGGTACCAGTGCCGGTTCCATAATCGCCACCGGTCCCGTAATCCGGACTCCTATTCCAGTTCCAGCTTACGGTGTACAAACGCGCAAGCGTGTCCAGATCGGTTCGAAGAACGCTCCACTCGCTTTGAGCGCGCGTGCTCACGCGATTACGCGTCATAAAGCGGTTGATGAACGTTGCCCGATTCAGCACATCATTAACTTGGCCGCTCACGTTCCGGTTCGCGTCGAACCCTCGGCGGAGCGAGTCGGTCGCAGTCTCAAAGTCGGCGACAAATTCGGTGATCCTGTCTTCGCGATTCGTCGAATTGAGCGGTGATCGATCCAGCGAGAGGTTTACTTCTCGGTTGAATGTATCGGTTCTCGTCTCGATCCGTGTGAGCAAAGTGCGGACCTGTCTGTCCCTGGCACCGATCTGAGCCTCGGCTGCGACAGGGATTAATAACGCCACAACCATGATCATCCACTTAACTAAAATTATTTTTCTCATTCTCATATACTTTCTCCTCCAATGAAGTCCCTACTTGGGTAATCGGGGAGAGCTTATCTAAATTTTTTACACAGCAGTATTCCAACGCCGATAGAAGGTGCAAGACGTGTGCCAGCAGGTGATCTAGTGAAGAGCCGCTCACTTTCCAGTGAATTCGCGAGCTTTTGAACCGTACCTGTAACGAATCAATGCGCGGGCTCAATGCCGGACCGGAAGGGAAACTGTGAACGTCGCTCCATCTCCGATACCGCTACTCGTAGCTTCGATAGTTCCGTGGTGAAGTTTGACGATCTGGCTGGCAATCGTTAGACCGAGGCCGAGGCCACCGTATCGACGAGTGGAAGCATGCTCGACCTGCTTGTACTGATCGAAAACGTGCGGCAAGAATTCCGGTGGAATCCCCAGGCCGTCATCGCTGATTACGCACTTCACGGATCCATCCAGAGCGAAAGCTTTTGCACTGACGCTACCGCCGGTTGGCGTAAACTTCACTGCATTCGAAAGGATGTTGACGAACGCGATCTTTAGTCGCGCATGGTCCCCTACGACTTGCTCTCCGGCAAGCTTATCGTCATTCAAAAGCCTAACGCCCTTTTCCCTGGCCTCAAGACTCACCGCCGCCACTGCTGCCTCGAACGTCTCTCGAACACGCAGGGGTTTATTGATCACGGCGAACCCACTGGACATGATGTCTGAAAAGTTCAGCAGCTCTTCAACGATCGCCGCCTGAAGTCGGAGGTTCTTATCGATCTTTTGGACGGCGGCTTGACGGGTCTCGTCAGACAAACCAGTCGTCATCAGTATCCGGTTCCAACCTGCTATCGCATTTAGAGGCGTTCGCAGTTCGTGTGAGACGACGGCCAGAAACTCGTCTTTCGCCAGGTTGGCTTGCTCGGCTGCGATCCGCGAGTTCTGCTCAGCCACAAGCAGCGTTTGATTTTCGGCGTGAGCGGCAGCTAGGTCTCGTGTCCTTTGGTGGAGGGCAAATCGCGCCACCGCCTCGCGATATGTCATCCCAAAAAGAAGCAGGCTTACGCAGAGTCCAATAAGAAACACGACCGGCGTCCATCGACTTCCGAACTCGTCGGCGAACATTACGGAGTTTTGGTAGTAAACGAGAGTTGCCCCGACCGTGAGGAGGAGTAAAATCGACAACACTACGTATGAGTAATTGAAGACCGAGTTCGAATCGAGTCTGTTTTTTTCCCTTTCATTCAATGCCATAAGACCCGCGTACGATCTTTCACAGACATCTACCTGTTAGGCAACGGCCGTGCCCACTGCAAGTCGAATTAAATTATTACGATGCGCGAAAGGTTTTGCTGATATTTGCGAGGACGTGGCACCTGAGTTGCCTAGCAGCCTTTCGTAGTATGCAAATCAATTTTTTAGTTCAAGGGAGTGCATTAAAAAATGTCAGAGGAAAACAGCACAGGGAATAATCTTATATGGGCGGTCACGCTCATCATTATCGTCGCACTGGTAGCAGGCGCACTTTATTACAGCGGATTTTTGGGCGGGACAAAACGCCAAAAGATCGATATCGATGTATCGGCACCTGCGAGGTAAGCCTAACGCAGAACTTTGCGTAAAAAAAAAGCCTTGCGATCTTTCGCAAGGCTTTCTTTGAAGATTATTCCTGATCGTTATACGCGATCTTCCAGGTTGTGACGTTTGATCATTCCATAAAGTCTTGGACGGTAAAGTCCGAGTAAGTTCGCGGCCGCCTGTTTATTCCCACGGGTTCGCTTTAGCGCCGCCAGGACCACGCCGCTTTCGATGTCGTTGAATACGTCATTCTGATCAGATCCCTCAGTTGGTTCCGAGAGGCGATCCACGATAAATCGCCCGATCTCTTCGAACAGCGCCGCGCCTTCAAGATCGATACTCGAAGGAAGGCTTGTAACTGTTCCAAACGAAATCGGTGTCTCGCTAGCTCCGACGGCGGCCGTCGTAAATTTCATAGCCGGGAATTCCCCGCTCACCGCAGTGCCGTTCGCCTGTAAGAGATCCATACTTTCGATCTTTCCGCTGCGGCTAAGCAGGACGGCTCGCTCGATCGCATGCTCGAGCTCACGAACGTTTCCGCGCCACGTGTAATTCAGCATTTGATTGTAAGCGTTTTGGCTAAACTGCACGTTCGCCTTTTTGTACTTCTCAGCGTAGATCTGAAGAAAATGTTCGGCGAGCATCGGAACGTCTTCCATACGTTCTCGAAGAGGCGGGATTGTGATCTCGATCGTGTTAATTCGGTAATAGAGATCTTCTCGCAAATTGCCGTCCTTTATAGACTCGAACGGGTCTCGGTTTGTCGAACAGACCAGTCGAAAATCCGCTTCCTGGGGTTTATCGCTGCCGACTCTGTAGTAAACCTTTTCCTGAAGAACGCGCAAAAGTTTGGGTTGCAGATCGGCAGGCATCTCGCCGATCTCGTCCAGGAGAAGGCTACCGCCATTCGCTTGACCTATAAAACCGATCTTGTCCGCATTCGCACCTGTGAACGAACCCTTGATATGTCCGAAGAGCTGAGATTCGATCAAGTCCTTCGGCAGGGCCGAACAATTTACTTTTATGAACGGTTTGCTCGCGCGACGACTCTTGTAGTGGACCGCGTTAGCGATGACTTCTTTACCTGTGCCCGATTCGCCGAGGATCAGGATGTTCGCCTCCGAGTCGGCGACGTTCTCGATGATCTCGTAGATATTCTGCATTGAGCGCGCTCCACCGATGACGCCTTCGTACGAGGTCTTGCTCGAAAGCCGTCCGCGCAGTTCTTTGATCTCGGCATACTGGCGCTTGCGCTCCACGGCTTTGCCGATCAACTCGAAGAGTTCGTCAAAGTCGAGAGGTTTTTCCAGATACCAGAACGCTCCGGCTTTGGTCGCTTCGATCGCTCGATCATTGGACCCGTCGCCGGTGATCATGATGATCTCGGTCTGCGGCGCGATCTCCTTTGAACTTTTGACGAGACCTATCCCGCTCACGTCCGGCAGATGCAGATCGGTTAGGATAACGTCGAAATCATTTTGCTTGATCAGCTCAAGACCGACTTCGCCGCTCTCTGCAGTAGTAACTTCGAAGCTTTCCGATTCGAGTTGAAAGGTAAGAAGCTCCAACGTGACTTTGTCATCGTCAATTACGAGCGCTTTGTTCGCCATAGTTGTAGATATATGCCCAAATTAGTGATATCGAGTATTGTATCAAAATCAAACACGTAAAGCCCCGTGCTTTGTGTCGGATGAGTTCGAGTCACGCCGGCCAATAAAGTAACCGACGATTAATCCAGCAATCGCCAAGGCGATCAGCGTTTCATATCTTCTGGGCACTGTGTGGTGATTCCTGCCAGGTTCATAGGTCAATTCCTTCTCGCCTTGACCGGATGCTTGGCCTTTAGCGACGGGGTCTTGTCTCGGAGCAAAAATATCCTCGCAAATTCCAATTTGAAAGATTTTTTTAGAGGGTTTTTTGTGAATCCGCGCGACCAATGCTAAATCCCGACGGTTGCCCTTAGACCGATCGCGACTATTACTCTCGTTGGTACCTGCGGCGTTTTTCAAATGCCCTCCGATTTTTACCACTTGCGGTTAAGACTGGGAACTATCGATAAAATCGCAATCATTATGCCACCGGAATCACATCTAACTATTTCAACACTTAGCTCTAATTACCTTTAATACGGGCATCCGGAGTCTGTATTATATCCATGCAGAATTAGATCTTACGTTTTCCTCCAGGCTAGAAAGGCTAGTGTGCAGGAAACGGTGTACCGATTCGATGCTATTCGTTGTAGTTTGCCACGAGAGAGCCGACGCCAAACCCTTCGTTTTAGGGGGTTTTATCCGCCCTATTCTATCTGGCATAGCAATTGAATTCGTAGTCGCAGATGCCGCTAGGGACTTATTAAACGGCACGAAACAAACAAGGGAGGAATTATCGGATTATGTTGGAAACGATCATCGTCATTTTGTTAGTCTTATGGCTTTTGGGGTTGGTGGCAGGACAGACCTTCGGCGGAATTTTGCACATGCTTTTGCTTGTAGCTGTCGTGGTGTTTGTTATACGCCTTTTGACAGGACGAGCGGCGGTTTAGGTCGCTCGAAGAAAGCACATCTATTTGATAGTATTGACCTCGTTAAGAAAGTTTAACGGGGTCATTTTTTTTCCTTCCCCCGTAATCGTTTCCGTTTTATTTTCATAAAATGCGCCCAGTTGAAAAAACCGGTCCTAAATCGCAGCCCTCGCAAGAGTTTGATCTCAGATCGCAGGCAATCTTCGATAATGCCTTTGAGTTTTTCGGGACACTCGACTCGACGGGACATATTCTTTCCATTAGCGGTCGACTTTTCGAACGAACGGGTACGAATACCAACCTTTTGAAGGGCCAGCTTTTTTCTGAAACTGTCTTCTGGCAGTCATCCGAGAACACGGCCAAACTCGTAGGCAAAGCCGTAACTGGCGCTTCGACTCTAGAGCCTGCAAAGTTACTCGTTGATTTCCGAGTCAGCGCGGACGAAAGAATCCCGATAGAATTACAGATCCATGTTGTCGGAAGTTCGGAATTACGGGACGAGATGTTTGTGTTCGCTCGTGCTCTTACCGAAACGTCCAACCGTACCCGCCACGAACTTGAAAACGAACAATTGCTTCATGCTGCGGAAAATGCGGGGATCGGTCTCTGGTTTTGGGATATCCAGGACGCCAGGATCTATGCGACCCCAAGCTGTAACGAACTGCTCGGATTGCCGGTGAATGAAGCGGTTACTTTCGAATCATTTCTCACAGTTGTTCACCCGGAAGACCGGGCTTTTGTGGAAGCTCTGTTCGAGCGCCTTCAAACCCAAAGCATCAGTTACAAAGAAGAGTTTCGTGTACTGCGCGCAGATGGAATAGTGGACTGGATCTCGGCCGAAGGAAAATCGGCCGGTGGATCGGATGGTCATCCGTCGAGGATGACAGGCATCGTCAGGAGCGTTACTCAGCAACGAGTCGCTGCCCACGAGTTGGCCAAAGTATATGACCTCGAAAAGCGGGCACGGGACGAAGCGGTCGAGGCAAACCGGGCGAAGGATTTTTTTCTTGCCTTTGTATCGCACGAGCTGCGATCACCGCTCAACGCTATCCTCGGATGGTCGAAGATACTCTTGACCAAAACCGTCGACGACGCGACACGGCGGAACGCTTTGGAAACGATCGAACGCAGCGCCCGGCTTCAAACCAAACTCATAAACGATCTCGTTGATTCGGCTCGTGTCGCTTCAGGAAAACTTCGGCTGGAATTCCATCCGACCAATCTCTGCGAGGTGGTGCGCGTCGCGTATCAGGCGCAAAAACCAGGGGCGGATTCACACGGGTTGGATTTTACGTTCGTTAGTGATTGCGACGAGGTCATCGTATTCGGCGACGCCGGAAGGCTTCAGCAGGTCTTTACAAATCTGATCTCCAACGCGATAAAATTTACTCCGGATGGAGGACAAATTTCGATCGAGCTCAAGCGAACTGCCGAGACAGTATCCGTCAGCGTAAAAGACACCGGCCATGGAGTTGATCCCGAAGCGCTGCCAAATATTTTCCGCCAGTTCTCGCAGGGTGAGATAGGGCGCAGCCGAAGCAATACCGGCCTTGGCCTTGGCCTGTCGATAGTAAAGATCCTTGTAAACAAGCATGGCGGTGCAGTAAGTGCGTTGAGTGAGGGGCTAGGTAAAGGCTCGGAATTCGTCGTCACGCTTCCGTTAACCGACTCGAAACTTGAGCCGGTTGCGACGGAAGAAACCAGAACCGCGCCAAATCGGCGTCCGCTGTCGGGCAAGCGAATTTTGGTTGTAGAGGACGACCCCGATTCACGTGAAGTGCTGCAACTATTTCTCGAACAATCGGGGGCTGAGGTTCTCGGTGCGGAATCGGCGAAGGTCGCGATGGAAAAGCTTACAAGTCCGTCGAAACGTATGCCCGACATTATCATTTCGGATCTGGCAATGCCTGAGGAAGACGGATATTCACTGCTCACCAGAATTCGTCAAATGTCGACGGACCGGGGCGGCGCGATACCGGCAATTGCCCTGAGCGCATTTACGACCGTCGAAAGCAAACAGAAAGCATTCGAATCTGGATTTCAGTTGTATTCAACTAAGCCGTTCGAGCCTGACAAGCTCGTGTCGGACATCCTAAGTCTCACTAACAAAACACCGGCTAGCTGAACCTGGCCTCGATCTTTCCTTCGACTTGCTTCCCCAAACGAGCCGTCAAGCTCGGGTAAGTCTCGTGCTCGGTTTCGAGATCCTCAATATCGAGAAGCATCTCCGCCTCTTTAATGGCGGTGATCGAACCCTCGATCTCCATGAACGATCCGAATGGGAGTTCGTCAAGAACTATCTCCGTCGAGCGGAGCCGCCAAGTCTTTCTTTTTTTCTCGTAAACGAACTTCGGCACAAGGCCGAGTTCTGAAATTATTTGAGAGGTTGCATCGGCGTCCGAAACCTCGGTTTCAAATTCGATCTGGTGCTTCACATCCGA
>JANMUW010000392.1:0-3551 GCA_031392105.1 Acidobacteriota bacterium
TGTATATGATGTATTGAAACAAATTTCGGTGGCTTCGACAAGAAGAGTCTGGCGAGTCTGGCGAGTCTATCGAGTCTGGCGAGTCTATCGAGTCTGGCGAGTCTATCGAGTCTGGCGAGTCTGGCGAGTATAGCCAGTCCGTAGTCTCATTGTTCTGTCACTTCTCTATGTTCGGGGGTTTCTCCGCGGAGGATCACGGAATGCTTAGCACATACGGAGCAACACAGACGCCTCTCGTTTCCTGCAGGCCTCTCTACGCCCGACTCGATAGACTCGATAGACTCGCCAGACTCCCTCAGTCGACAATTCGAAGCGGCAGACTCGCGAGGGTCAGGGTGATCGGAGGGACTTTGTCGATAATCGGGGGGCGCTCTCTTGCGGGTTTTCCCTTTTGCGGGACATCGACTATGTCGAAGGCCTGCAGAACAGGATCGTCTGACCCACCCGCAGCAATCTTTTCAAGATCGGCGTGGATCAGTTTAGTTTCGCGTCCTTCACGGCGGAAGATCGTGATACTCACGTTTCCTTCTTTAGCAAGGCCGCCCGAAATCGCGATGGCACGGGATAAGGTCACCTGGTTCCGAAGCGGGATCTGCTGGGGGGCATTGACCCCACCGATGACGTATATCGGCAGCGCTTCGGATACGGTCACAATGTCTCCGCTGAGTATTTGAGGATTCGCTGCCGGGTCGCCTCGAAGGATGTCGGCGATCTTGATATTCAATGTTTCCGCCCCGCCAGGTTGGCTCGCCTTTACGAACTCGCCCTCAGTACTCTTGCGCGGCTCTGTGCAGTTGAGATTCGCCGGCCGAAAGATCGAGATCTCGCCGCTCGAGCGGTCCGTGATGCCGCCTGACAATACGAGCAGCTCGTTCAGATTAACTTTCCTTTTGATCTGAAACCTCTTCGGCGAGCGGACCGCCCCGCTTAGAAATGCCACGGCTCGATTCGAACGATCCAGAATTCGAACGGCGACCTTTGGATCGCGCAGAGTTTTCGTTAATTCTTTTTGGATGGCAGACGATAGGTCGGTTTCGGTTTGGCAGAGCGCGTAAACCGGGGTAGCGATGTTATCGAGCCCGTCGAGAAATCCCTCGGGCGTCAATGATCCTCGCCAATCATATTCATAGCTCCCGATCACATCGACTTCGATGAGATCGCCAAAATGCACCAGCGCGGCCTGATCGCTTTGTGCCAGGAGGAGTCCCGGCGCAAGGATGACGAACAATAACGCCGAGAGAAAATGCTGGAGTCGTCGTCGCATTTTTTTTCCTATACTACTCTCTCGCTCATTACTGTCAATAAATAATCCCAGGGGCCGCTATTCGACCCCGGCCTTTTTCTTTCGCTTAAGCCGGTTGTTCCTAGAACTGACGGTGCCGGGGAGGGCGAAGCCCTTGAATTCAAGGTTACAGCTGTCGCAAAGCAAGTTATACCGGAAGAGTATCTTCGACCAGATAGGAGTCGGCCGGTAGCCACGCCGGACGCGCGAGCTTCGGCATTTTGGACATCGTTGCGAAATCATTCCGTGGTACTAATAGTCAGATCAGGAGTCGATCAAACGATTCTGTATATTATTTATCTCCTCATTAATATGATCGACAACCTCGCCTTCGGCATCGGGATTGTCACGCTGAAGAAAGAACAGTGCGTCTTGATAGAGATTCAATGCTCTCTTATGGTTGCCTTTGAAAGCCGCACGCCCTGCCCGTTCCATGAGATCGGAAACCTTGATTGACGAGACGAGTTCGTGTAAAACCTTTTGCGAATCGAGCAATGCCAGCTCGTGCGGATACGCCCGCAACGCGAATTCGACAACACCGAGGGCCGACTGGGCCGAGCCAAGCTTGTCTGCAATCTTATCCCGCTTACTTGCCTCCTGTGCAAATGATCGTGATTCGATCTCAGCCCATTGAAGCATGTGGTAATAATGGTATCGTCCGACGACATCGGTGCCGCGACGCAGGGCCGCGATCCGCGGCGAGCCGGCTCCGACATTCGGCAGTTCACGTGTAACCGCCGCGAGATATTCGTCGCAGAGCTCGAAAACTTCCCGATGCCCTTCCGCGAAACGCCCGAGAACCTTCGCCGCTTCGGATTTCCGCGAGATCTCCCGAAGGATCGATGCGTTGCGCTCCAGGGTTAGTTTCGGAGGCTGGGTCTCACGAATGCGTCTTGCGATCCCTTTTACGCTTTGGTCTATCTGGTACTGCGAGATCAGGAAGCGATTGCGTGCATCGCGCAGTATTATCTCGCGAAGGATCACCGCTGAACCAAGTACGATCGCCGCACCGACTCCGGCCGGAATCCACGGCGTCTCCTCCTGGCCGTCATTCAGAACACCCCACACCAAGAAAAAGAATGCAATGGCGACTGCGGCCGTAAGGATGTAGTAGTTCGACGCCGGGAGCCAAAATGGCCGCCGGTGTCGTGAAAATTCGCCTCTGTAACGTTGCATCAAATCGCCAGATAGTTTGAAATCGAACGGATTTCGCGATTGAAACCAATACTGAGATCTTTACCTTAACTTGTCAATTTGATCTCAACCGGTCTGTATTAATCTGCTATAATCTCGCGCGATGAGCAAGCGGAAACGAAAGGCTGAGAAGCGGCCCGTCTTCGACTCCATAAGGAAGCCCGTTGCACCGCCGGCGAAGAAATTCGGAGACGACAAGCCGGACGAAATTGCCAAACCGTCCCTTCGAAAGGCAAAGCACAAGAAGAAACTTGATCCAACAAACCGCGATGTCGATTTTTAACAAAAAGACTCAGGAAACAAAACCAGCGGTCAAGAAGGTATGGGCAAGGCCCGAAATGCAAGTAACGTTCCGAGCCGAGATCATGCCGGGCCGAACGCGGGAGGAACGGACCTATAGAATAAAGAGTGTTCGTCCAAATGGCCGCGTGACTTTGTATGATTTTCCCGACGAGCACCGTGAAGGTGAATTTGAACAGCTGAACTTCCTGCGAGGCCTGGTCAAGTAGCCGGCGGCCTTACCACTGATAGTCCTTTCCAATTTCAAGTACTTCCACACCCTGCAAGCCGAGCGCGGCTATCTGATCCACGATCACGTCCCTGTACATAGGCTTTAGATTGACTACATAGACGGGGCAGTCCTTATCGCATTTCTCCAGCTCAAGTTGCATCCGCCGCGGGGTCAGGTGATGGGAAACGATTGCCAGATCATCGAGCTCATCGGGAAAAGCACATTCGAGCAATATGCATGACAACTTGTCAGCAGAGTTGACGAGATTCCAGAATCCCTCGGTTCCCGCTGTGTCTCCGCTTAGTGCGATCGATGTCTTCGTGTCAGATATCAGAAATCCTGAGGTTGGAACTCGGTGATTCACCTCTATCGCCCGAAGCGTCAGATTTCTGACGGTAAACTCCTCCGCCTCGCCGAACGGCTCATACCTTAAAACCGGGCCATTCGCGTTGGAAAGCTCCGAAAATCGAGGATATACCGACCAGTTAAAGATATCGCGCTCTAGAGTATCAATAACCGCTTGCGTGGCGTGTACCGTGATGGGTTCCGTCAAGGTCGAGAATA
>JANMUW010000491.1:0-4884 GCA_031392105.1 Acidobacteriota bacterium
CGGACGCGGTTCGCCACATGGCGGTGTGTATCTCGACATCGCGTGGATAAAAGAGAAGTTGCCGAACGCCGCCGAGCACATCAAGAAGAAGCTGCCGTCGATGTATCACCAGTTCATCCAGCTTGCGAATCTGGACATCACGACGACGCCGATGGAGGTCGGTCCGACGACTCATTACATCATGGGCGGCGTGCGAGTCGATTCGGATACGCAGGCGTCGACCGTGCCGGGATTATTCGCGGCCGGCGAATGCGCCGCCGGCATCAACGGCGCGAATCGTTTGGGTGGAAATTCGTTGTCGGATCTGATCGTGTTTGGAAAACGGGCTGGTGAATTTGCAGCGCAGTTCGCGAAGGAGAATTCGCACGGCGCGATCGATAACGTGACGATCGAAACCGAAGCACGCCGGGCACTCGAGCCGTTCGAACGCGAGCAGGGCGAGAATGCATTCATCATTCAGAACGACTTGCAGGACATGATGCAAAAACTTGTCGGCATCGTACGGAACGAAGGCGAAATGGAAGAAGCCATCTCTGCTCTGCAGGAATTGAGATCACGCGCAGCGAACTGTTCCGTCACCGGCAACATCGATTTCAATCCGGGCTGGCACACCGCGCTCGACCTGCAGAATCTATTGACGGTTTCCGAAGCGATCGCGCTGGCGGCGCTCGAACGAAAAGAAAGCCGCGGCGGACATTTCCGTGAAGACTATCCGAACAAGGAATCGGAATTCAGCAAGTTCAATTTTTCTTTGAAGCAGGACGCCGACGGCCAAATGCAGATCTCCCGCATTCCGATTCCAGAAATGCCAGAAGAATTAAGGACTGTCATAGAAGAAATGGGATAGATTCGTTTCGTGCTCTTTCTTTTCGTGTGTTTCGTGTGTTTCGTGGTTTTGCTTTCTGGCTTTCTCCCATGCCCGAATTGATATTTAAAAATGAAGTGTATGCCATTGAGGGAGCGGCGATGGAAGTTTATTACACGCTGGGTGTCGGATTTCTTGAGCCAGTATATCAAGAGGCTCTGGCGTTCGAGTTCGACCGACGGGGAATTCCTTATGTTCGGGAGGAGCGCCTAAAGATTTATTACAAGGGAATTGCACTGGAGAAAATCTACCGTCCGGATTTCGTGTGCTATGAACAGATAATTGTGGAATTAAAATCTCAATTTCGCTTAACACCGGTCGAGGAAGGACAAATCATCAACTATTTGAGGATAACAAACGTGCATGTTGGATTGCTGATGAACTTTGGTGCTCGTCCTAAGCTTGAGTGGAAACGTTACGTGATCTAAGAAAAACCACGAATCACACGAAAACACACGAAAAAGAAAAAGCACGAAACAAGAAATAGGAAATGGCAACAGCAACATTCAGGATAAGACGAGGCGGAAGCGACGCGGGCGAAATGGTTGATTATTCGACCGGTGTGACCGAGGGAATGGTCGTCCTCGATGCGGTGCATCAGATCCAGGCTGAATCGGCTCCCGATCTCGCGTGTCGTTGGAACTGCAAAGCCGGTAAGTGCGGTTCGTGTTCGGCCGAGATAAACGGCAAACCGAAGCTGATGTGCATGACGCGGCTCGATACTATCCCGCTTGACGAGCCGGTGACGATCGAACCGATCCGCGCATTCCCGCCGATCAAGGATCTCATCACTGACGTCTCGTGGAATTTCGAAGTAAAGAAACGGATCAAGAAATTCAAACCGCGTCCGCCCGATGCGCCGGACGGAACGTGGCGCATGCAGCAGTCCGACATCGACCGCGTGCAGGAATTCAGAAAATGCATCGAGTGCTTTCTATGTCAGGACGTCTGCCACGTCCTTCGCGATCATGAAATGCATAACGAATTCGTCGGCCCGCGCTTTCTGGTCTACGCCGCCGCGCTCGAGATGCATCCGCTCGATACCGAAGATCGTGTGGCCGAATTAAAAAACGAATTCGGGATCGGCTACTGCAACATCACAAAATGTTGTACCAAAGTTTGTCCGGAACATATTACAATCACCGACAACGCGATCATCCCTTTGAAAGAACGCGTAGTAGACGAGTTTTATGATCCGCTTGCAAAGCTCGTGAAGATCTTTCGAAAGAAATAGCCGCGTTTGTGCCTTTACTTAATAGAGGCTCGGAGCGTTATGAAGTATTCCGCCGCCGATTGGGCCGAACTACGAAAAAGCGGGATCGCCGGCTACTTGATGGTAGATGGCATTCTGCTCACCTGCGGGCCTTTTTCGGTTGGGATGCAGGTGATTGGAGTTTTCTCTTGCGGGATGAGGGGCAAAACTTTCCGGCAGTATTTTAGCCGCGATTCGGTCTTGTGATGGGATTCCTTAACTGGTGGCGGAAAGAAAGAACCGCCGCCCGGGACAACGTCTGATATGTTCGAACTCAAACCGCTACATCACGAAGCAGTACCGGCCGCTCTCGAAAAGGCGAATCGATATCGTCTGCTGAACGAGCCCGGCGCAGCCGAGAGTATCTACCTCGATATCCTCGCGATCGAGCCGAATAATCAGGAAGCGCTGGCGAACATCGTGCTCGCGATGAGCGATCGATTTTCCAAAGACTACGCTGTTGGTGATGGGCTTATTCAGGATTACCTCGCGAAGATCGAAAGCGAATACGAACGCGCATATTACACGGGAATCGTTTACGAACGCCGGGCCAAGGCCGCTCTCGCCAAGAACGGTATCAATGTGTACGAGCTGTTCGAGCAGGCGATGGAATGGTTCGAGAAGGCCGAAGCGATACGTCCCGCTGGAAATGACGACGCTATCCTTCGCTGGAACGGCTGTGCCCGTGTCATCAAGCGAAACAACCTCTCGCCCCGTGAAGTCTCAGCCAATGATTTTATTGAATAAGAATTAACCGCAGAGACGCAGAGACGCGGAGAAGAAAATGCAATACGCGAGTTCCGGGCAACGACTATCATCCGTAGCAAATTTATTTCTCCACCATTAAGCTTCTTCCTCTCCGCGTCTCCGCGTCTCTGCGGTAAAATCCAGTTATGACTCTTTCCAGAACTAAACTCGGTGTCGAGGTTTTGCTCGACGAAAAGATCGATCTCATTCGCGGTCATCGGATCGGCGTAGTGGGCAACCAGGCTTCGGTACTTCCTGACTTTCGACACGTCGTCGACGTTTTCGCTTCGCGCGACGAATTTAAGCTCACGACTCTGTTCGGTCCGCAACACGGTATCCGCGGTGATGTGCAGGACAACATGATCGAGACCGAACATGCGACGGATTCACGAACGGGCCTGCCGATCTACTCGCTCTACAGCGAAACGCGCGAGCCGACGGAAGTGATGTTGAAGGATGTCGACACGATCGTTTTCGACATGCAGGATGTAGGATGTCGGATCTACACGTTCGCGTACACGATGGCAAACTGCATGCGTGCGGCGAAGAAATTCGGCAAGCGTGTCATCGTCTGCGACCGGCCGAATCCGATCACGGGCATTGGCGTTGAGGGTAACGTCACTGAAAAAGAATTCACGTCGTTTGTCGGGCAATTCGAAATCCCGACGCGTCATGGAATGACGCTCGGCGAGTTAGCAAAGTTGTTCAACGAGCAGATCGGCTGTGAGCTTGAAGTCGTGAAGATGGACGGCTGGCGCCGCGAGATGTGGTTCGAAGAAACAGGACTGCCGTGGATATTGCCTTCGCCAAATATTCCGACTGTCGATACATGCGTCGTATTTCCGGCGACGGTTTATCTCGAGGGAACGGAGTTGAGCGAAGGCCGCGGGACGACAAAGGTTTTTGAGATCAACGGTGCGCCGTTCATCGATCCCTACAAGTGGGCCGCCGCGCTGCGCGATTACGGTTTTCCGGGCGTTGCATTTCGCGAGTGTCATTTCCAGCCGACGTTCCAGAAGTGGGCGAAGCAAACCTGCGGCGGAGTGCAGATCCACGTTATCGATCGAAATACCTTCACGCCGGTGATCGTCGGCATCGCGATGGTCAAAACAGCCTACGATCTTTACACCGATCAGTTCGAATGGAAACGCGATGCGTACGAATATGAGTTCGGAAAGAACCCGTTCGATGTCGTGAGCGGTACGGACAAGATCAGAAAAGCGATCGAGGCGGGAGAGTCGTTGGATGCAATTCGGAATTCCTGGTCGGGACGATTAGACGAATTCAAGGGAATTCGTGAATCGTTTTTGTTGTATTAGATCTAGCTACCGCGTCTAATCGCGAACGAACAGAAAACGTTTTAGGAGGGCTGGTAACGAATAATATTTCCCGCCATTCCGTGGAACACAAAATAGTGAAACGGCAGGACCGAGTACCAGTAGAGTCGGCCGAGCAATCCTTTTGGCCGAAACGTCGCGGTCTGTTTCAGAAAGTCTTGGCCGTCTTTGCGTACGATCACAAATTCCAGCCACGCTTCGCCCGGTAGTTTCATTTCGGCATAAAGCAGCAAACGTTTGTTTGGCTTATCAGCGACTAGGACTCGCCAGAAATCAAGCGTGTCGCCGGCGTTGATCGTATTGACGCTCGTCCGGCCGCGGCGGAGACCTACACCTCCGAACAGCTTGTCCATTGCCCCGCGGATCGTCCACAGCCAGTTCGTATAATACCAACCCCGGCTGCCGCCGATGGACCAGATATTGTCGACGACCTGATCGACGTCGGTCGTGATCGGCACTGTTCGTTCATCGACCAGGCAGCCGTTGACCGGCACTTCCATGTGTTTGCGTAGCGAGTTATCTTTGAAGCTCGAAACAAGTGAATCTTTCCAACTCGAAACTACGCTATTCTGCCCGATCTTCTGAAAAGCCAACCGGACCGCATCCTTATAATTCAGCGAATTGATCCCTAGCCGTTCACCGAGATCGTTCGGCTGTGCGGGCCGCAGGCGCTGTTCTTTTTG
>JANMUW010000503.1:0-2708 GCA_031392105.1 Acidobacteriota bacterium
CCGAGAACAGCGAGGCGCTGGCGGAACGGCTTTGCGAAAGCTATCAGGTCAACGGGCAAACTGCGTGGAGCCTTTTCGATAAAGCGGAAAACTTTTCTGTACTTGTGGTTACCGGCCTGGCTGAAGAAGAGACGGCGCGGATGCGATTGCGAAAGACGGACGCGGCGTCAATCGAAAATTATTTGCGGACGTCGAACGGATATATTATTCCGTTCGGCGCCCGCTCGATGATCAGTAGTTAAGGAATGTAGTGAGTCAGCCGCACTTTAGGCCTTTGCGTCTTTGCGGGAAAACCATCGTTGGGGATACCGAGCGATAATTTTCCCGCAAAGGCGCAAAGACGCAAAGGAAGCGGAAATTGAAAATGACCACTACCTTTAAGGAAAGAAAAGTTAGGCTGATTTTTTTATATCGAAGGTTCGGGCGATCTGATCGGTCTGGTTCCGGATCGAACGCAGCTTGTCTCGAAAACCCGTGAAGCGAAGCACGAACACAGAGTTGTCGGGAGCACGAAGAAAATAAAATCTGCCGGCCATCGGCCTGCCCGCTCGAACGAATTCGAAATTGAACACCGATCCGCGGAGTCGGCCCGAAAAATTCTCGTCAGGCCCGGCGACATAACCGGGAAGAAATTGCAGCTTTTGCTCTTCGTCGCGAACAATGTCCGCGAGAACAGCGTCCTTAACGATCTTCAGCCGTCGAACTTCGAGATGTCCGTCGTTGCGATCGATGAACACGTACTCGACGTTCGGACTCGTCGCCGAAGGCTTGACGGTCAGTTTCCACTTCGCGTCCGGTATATCGAAAATGTAATCGACGTTCGCGTCGCTGAAGCGCTCGCCCTGGCCAAAGGCGGAGACGACGGCAAGAATACTCAGAATTATCGAGGACAGTATGGAAACTCGTGCTGCTTTCATTGTCTTGTGTTCGGTGATAAGAGCTACATTCTAGCCCAAAAGCGGGCGAAACTCGAACACTTTGATGTGACGTTCACCTGATCTGTTGTCCTTGGCATGACGGCCCCCGTAACCGAGAAACTTCGTCCAACCCCGATTCTGCCGCGTCTAATCAAAGTAATAGATCGCCGATCTCAGCGAGCTACAATAGATTTTCAAGAGGTATTTATACATGAGACAGTCCTTTCGCGGTTTTCAAAAATTTACAGCATTCCTCGCGCTCTATTGCCTCGTAATGCCGATCCTCACGATCGCAGGCGATAGTAAATCTTCACTCAAGTCTCTTACCGAAGACCAGAAAATAATCCACGTACTCAACCGTCTGGGGTTTGGCGCACGGCCGGGTGACGTTGCAAAGGTGCGCGCGATCGGGCTGCAGAAGTACATCGATCAGCAACTGAATCCGGTGTCGATCGACGATACGGCAGCGGAAAATAAGGTAAAGGATCTTGAGGTGTTCAAGATGTCCACCGCCGAAGTCTTCGCGAAGTATCCCAACCCGGCGGCGTTGCTTCGACAGCTTGAAGGCGGTCGGCGTGCGCAAGCGGACGCCGCGAAACCGAACGATGAAAAAATGCCGGCTGATCAAATTGCCACGCAGGACGAGCAGCGCGAGCGTCGACAGAAGCTGCAGGAGCTGTATCGCGAATACGATCTCCGGCCGGCCAATCAGATCGTCCCGCAGATAGCGGCGAACCGCGTTCTTCGTGCGGTCTATTCAGAACGACAGCTGCAGGAAGCGATGGTCGACTTCTGGCAGAATCACTTCAACGTCTTCTCGGGTAAGGCTGCCGTTCGATGGTATATCCCGAGTTATGAGCGCGACGTTCTCAGAAAGAACGCGCTCGGAAACTTCAAAGATCTTGTAACCGGAACAGCACAGCATCCGGCGATGCTCTTCTTTCTCGACAATTTCGAATCGGTCGCGCCGAACTCGCAGATCGCCGGCGGCAACAATCGTCTGCAGCGACAGCTTCAGAATGGTCAGCTGAATTCGCGCCAGCGTGAGCGTATGAAGCAGCGTCAGGGTTTGACCGATGCGGAACTCGATCAGCGGCTGAAGCAGGTGCAGAATGCGGGTCAACGTCAGCGAGAGCGTGGCCTGAATGAGAACTACGCTCGCGAGTTGATGGAGCTTCACACGCTTGGCGTTGACGGCGGTTACACCCAAAAAGATATCGTCGAAGTCGCACGAGCATTCACGGGCTGGACGATCGCCGATCCTCGCGGATATCGACGCTCTGCCGCGGAGATGATCAAGGGCACCGAAGATCGCCGCCTGGCTCGTCTTCAGCGTGCGGCCGGTGTTCCGGACGACGTCGAGAGCGGCGAGTTTTATTTCAACGAACGCACCCACGATAAGAATGCGAAGACGGTGCTCGGTCAGAAGATCGACGACGGCGGTGTGAAAGACGGCCTCAAGGTGATCGATATGTTGGTCAAGCATCCGTCGACGGCGAAGTTTATCGCGAGAAAGCTCGCCGTGAAATTCGTCAGCGACAATCCGTCGGACGCTCTCGTGAAGCGCGTTGCCGAAGCGTTCAGCAAATCGAGCGGCGATATCAAGACCACGCTGCGTGCTCTTTTCACCGACAAAGAATTTTTCGCACCCGAAAATTATCGAGCGAAGATCAAAACACCGTTCGAGCTCGCTGTCAGTTCCGTTCGGGCTATCGGCGGCGACACGAACGGCGGTCCGGCGATGCTTGCGATGCTAAATAAGCTTGGGGAGGTTCCATACGGCTACCAGGC
>JANMUW010000517.1:0-6628 GCA_031392105.1 Acidobacteriota bacterium
CGAACGGTCGCGCTCGATTTTCTTTCAAGACGCATGGCAGATATCGGCGAAGTTGAACCTGCAAGCGGGTGCGCGGCTGGACGGGTGGAACAAATTCGCGGCGTTGTCGACAACGCGCAGTTTGGTGACGGGAGTCACCGCAAGCACCATATTTCCCGAACGCACCGAATTTTCGTTTACCCCGCGAGCGGCGGCGATCTACGAGATCGGGAAAGGCATCTCGGTCTTCGCTTCGTATGCGGTCTCGTTCCGGGCTCCGACGCTCAACGAGCTTTACAGGGCGTTTCGAGTGGGGAATGTTCTCACCCTGGCGAACGCCGATCTCGAAGCCGAAAGGGCGAACACTCTCGAGGGCGGCGTCAGCTACAGCGGAGCCGACGGACGGTTATGGATGAGAGGAAACATCTTTGCTTCGCACGTTTCGGATCCGGTCGTAAGCGTGACTTTGGGCACTACTCCGACGTTGATCACACGCCAGCGTCAAAACGTCGGCCGCACACGAGCAGCCGGTGCAGAACTCGACGCCGAGTTTCGCATCAGCCCCGACCTTAAACTTTCTGCCGGGTACTTATTCGTAGATTCGCGTCTGTCGGAGTTCCCGGTCAGCCCATCGCTGGTCGGAAATTTCGTTCCGCAAGTCGCCAGACAGCAACTCACTTTTCAGGCTGTTTACAGCCCTTCAAGATTATCGATCGGCGTGCAAGGACGGGCCTCGGGGCATCAGTTCGAAGACGATCAGAACTTACTCAGGTTGCGTCCCTACTTCACATCGGATGCCTTTGCGTCGTACCAACTACTGGCAAAGTTCCAACTGTTTGCCGCGATCGAGAATGTTTTCGACGCGCGATATGACATCGGTTTGACCCCGAACCTGACGGTCGCCGCTCCGCGAGCACTGCGTGCCGGTTTGCGTTTCGATTTATCGAAAAGATAACCTATCGTCTTCTATGAGCAATCCAGAACCAAACAAGATCATCTTCTCGATGGTCAAGGTCAGCAAGTTTTACGACAAGAAACCTGTCCTCAAGGACATCTATCTTTCATTTTTTTATGGCGCGAAGATCGGCGTGCTTGGGCTGAACGGTTCGGGTAAATCATCGCTGCTTCGAATCATCGCCGGCACCGATAAAGAGTTCAATGGCGAGGTAGTTTTTTCGAAAGGATATTCGGTCGGCTATCTCGAACAGGAGCCGAAGCTCGACGAATCGAAGACCGTTCAGCAGATCGTCGAGGAAGCAGTGCAGGAAACCGTCGACCTGCTGAAAGAATTCGAAGGGATCAACGCGAAGTTCGCGGAGCCGATGGACGACGAAGAAATGTCGAAGCTCATCGAACGTCATGGCGAGGTTCAGGAGAAGCTCGATCACGCGGACGGGTGGGATCTCGATGCACGGCTTGAGATGGCGATGGACGCGCTTCGGTGCCCTCCGCCGGAAACGCCGATCGCAAATTTGTCCGGCGGAGAAAAACGCCGCGTTGCGCTCTGCCGTCTGCTGCTTCAGAAGCCCGACATCCTGTTGCTCGACGAACCGACCAATCACCTCGATGCCGAATCCGTCAGCTGGCTCGAACAGCATCTTCAGAAATACGAAGGCACCATCATCGCCGTAACGCACGATCGATACTTTCTCGACAATGTCGCCGGCTGGATCCTCGAACTTGACCGAGGCGAGGGCATTCCGTGGAAAGGGAATTACTCGAGTTGGCTCGAACAGAAGCAAGGCCGCCTCGCTCAGGAACAAAAGACCGAAGACAAACGCGCGAAGACCCTCGAGCGCGAGCTCGAATGGATCCGCATGTCGCCTAAGGGCCGTCACGCGAAGTCGAAGGCTCGAATCAACGACTACGAAAAACTTGTCGCGACCGAATCTGAAAAGCGGAGCGAGGAACTTGAGATCTTTATTCCGCCCGGCGAACGGCTCGGCGATGTTGTCATCGAGGCACACGGAGTTTCAAAGGCGTATGGCGATCGCATCTTGTTTGATAATCTTGAATTCTCTCTGCCGCCCGGCGGCATCGTCGGGGTCATCGGTCCGAATGGAGCAGGTAAGACGACGCTATTTCGTTTGATCACTGGTCAGGACAAGGCCGACGCCGGCGAGTTCAAAGTCGGCTCAACGGTGAAACTGGGTTACGTCGATCAGTCGCGCGATTCGCTCGATGCAGACAAAACTTTGTTCGATGAGATCTCCGACGGGCTTGATTTCGTGACGCTCGGAAAGCGTGAGATGAATGCCCGGGCATACGTTTCGAGATTCAATTTTTCTGGGAGTGATCAACAGAAGCGTGTCGGCCAGCTTTCGGGCGGCGAGCGCAATCGCGTTCATCTGGCGAAAATGCTAAAATCCGGAGCGAACGTCATACTTCTTGACGAGCCCACAAACGACCTGGACGTAAATACCATGCGAGCCCTCGAAGAGGCGCTCGAAAACTTTGCCGGCTGTGCAGTCGTCATTAGCCACGACCGATGGTTTCTTGATCGCATTGCAACGCACATCCTGGCATTCGAAGGCGATTCGAAGGTCGAGTATTTTGACGGTAACTACAGCGAATACGAAGCCGACCGAAAGGGAAGGCTTGGTGTCGATGCTGATCAGCCACACCGTATAAAATATCGAAGTCTAACCCGAGCTTAGAATTCTCTTCCTAACCGAGATGATATGAAAGAAATAGCAGCCGGCATTGCTATTGGGGTTCTTTTGTTTGCATCCGCATGTAGCTCGCCTACCGAGGCCGAGTCCGATCCCGTTCAAGGGGAAACGGCCGCCCCACCTGAGCACGAGCCTTCAGCGTCGCCGTCGCCGAGAATGCCAAACCTTCAGGCTGAGCTCCTCGACGAGCGACACAAGACTACGGGCACCCCCCTCGGCTCGTTCGACTTCAGGAACTTCACGTATCCTCTTCCGCGCGGATGGCAAAACCCGGATGGAAGCGATCTGACGTTGACCGACGGACGCCGCATGCCGGTCTCGAAGTTTATCGACGAGGACATGGAGGACGAGGAAAAGGCGGAAGCTCGTGCTACGCGTCGTATCGGCATGTCTTACGTAACGACGAAGTACTTCGACGTGACGGGAGACGGCCAGGATGACGCGATCGTCATTCTGAAGGTCGAGACTACGGGCAATGCGATCCCGCAGATGGTCTATGTCTACGAATGGAAGGAAGGCAAGCCTGAATTACTTTGGAATTTTCGGACCGGCGATCGCGCCGACGGCGGGCTCAAGGATATGCGAGTTGAGAACGGGGAGTTCGTCGTAGAGCTCTACGGTCAGGATCGTTTTCTGCTGGGTGAGACCGAGACCGGCAAGATCACAGGTGACGAGGAGCAACTCTGCTGTCCAATCTTCTTCACACGGACATTCTACAAATGGAACGGCCGCAATTTCCTGATGCAGCGAAAACGACTTACGTATTCAGTCAATGACCCCACGGCTCCGCCGCTTGAGAACTATGGCGATGTGGTAAACGCCCCTGCTCAAAAGAATGGCAAAAGATAAGCGTTGGTTGCTGATCGCGATCTACGTCGGAATTGCGATCTATCTGCTGCCGATGTTTCCGCACAGCAGTTCGGCAAATGAGCTGACGCGCTGGGCGACGGCCGTATCCCTCGTCGAAACAAGATCGTACGACATGGCTTGGACCGAACCGCTGATCGGTCCAAACGTCGACACTGCCCGCGTCGGGCCGAATCTCTATTCCAACAAAGCCCCGGGGATCGCCATCGTAGCAGTTCCGTTCTACGCGGTCACGCGAATCTTCGTCGGGCCGCCCGATGCTTCGAATATTCGGACCACTTGGTTCGTGATGCGCGTTGCGATCTCGACGCTGCCACTTCTGCTCCTCGCGATCTGGCTCTACAAGCAGGGCGCGGACGAATTCGGTTTGGCGGCGCTGTTGTTTGCGTCGCCCTTATTCATTTACAGTCTTTTGTTTTTCTCGCATGTATTCGTCGCAGTCGCTGTCTATGTTGCGTTTCGGCTTTTGTACGACGCCGACGATGCATCGTGGCGGCGTTTTCTACTCGCCGGAGCTCTGTCCGGTCTGGCGGTGAGCTCGGAATTTCCCGCTGTTTTTCCGATCGGCGTCTTTGCGATCGGGATTCTCTTCATGGACAACCGCGACCGTTTCGCGCGTCTGGGATATTTCATTTTGGGTGGGTTGCCCTTCGCAATATTCTTGCTGATCTACAACAACTCTCTGTTTGGTTCGCCGTTTTCGATGTCTTACGCATACGAGAGCTTCCCGGAGTGGGCGGAGGTCGCAGACACCGGCGTCTTCGGAATCGGATTTCCGACATTTTCAAATCTCTTCTTACTACTGTTTTCGCCTTCACGCGGCCTCTTCTTTTTTGCACCGTTGCTCGCACTCGGTGTTGTGAATTTCTTTATCGATAACGAAAGATCTTCGCTTCGTCATCGGGTGAAAGTCGTTGCCATCGTTCTGACGATTGTGGTGATCAGTGGGCACGCGGCAGCGCATGGCGGTTGGGCATTCGGACCGAGATATCTCGTTATCATTGTGCCGCTGCTGCTCGATTCATTTTTCGATCGCGAACTGCCTGAATTTTCAAATCTGGTTGTCGGCCTCGCGTTCGGTGTGTCATTGATTTTTTGTATCGCTCCGATCTTAACGTTCCCGTTCGCACCGCCGGAGTTTGCATCGCCCCACAACGACTTCTGGATGCCGCTGCTATTTCAGGAGGGTTGGTATGTTCCGAATTTGGCGAATGTCTTTGGCGCGTCGTCGTCGGGCGGGGCTCTTATACCGGTCCTTCTCGGGTTCACCGGAGTTATTTACATTGCCACGATCGCCTCGCCTCGACCGCGAAGATTCGCAATTGGACTTTCTATAGCCTTCGCGATGATCGCTGGATACGCTGCGCTCCCACTCCGCTCACCGGAAGACGAATTTCGCAGAGCTACGATCGCCGAGCGCTTTTTCCGCCAGGCTGATCGATTATCTGCCTTCGAGCAAACAGCGATCGCTAGACAGAATATCGCGATGTTGCGCCGGATCGCGGATACCAGGTGGAGCATTGCCGACACGCGTGCCTACGCACCTAATTCATTTCCGTATGAGACCGGACGTGACGTATTGGAATCTCCGACTGCGCTAATGAAGCAAGCGATCGAACTTCAGAAACGTGGAGAAGTGAAAAAGGCTGAGCAATCGCTTCGACAAGGCAAGGCCGCATTCCCATTCGCCGCATGTGAGTTCGGTACCAACCTCGCGGTCCTCTACTACACGTCCGGCCGAAAGAACGATGCACGAAACGAACTTCAGAGTGTCCAGCCACTGATAGCACCGTGGTCACGGCCGGATTGCGTGCGTGCCCGTCAGCTTCTTGCCGAACTTCGGCGGGAGATCCAACCTTAGATATTGGTCGAAATGAAGATTGACGTTTTCTATTCTCGAATGGCTTCGCATAGCCACGCCGTTTTACGGCGTGGACGGAGATACTCGGACTACCGAGCCCGTTTTAACGGGCTTACCATACAAGGACGTTGAAACGCCCTCGGCGATCTACCGAACTTTTCCACGTGCTGAAGCACGTGGCTATGCTCAGACGAAGAGGTTTCCCATTCCCTATCGACCAACCACCCGACCATAATCGCATTCACTTTATCATACAAAGTACTTGACATTCAGTTTTGCTCGGAGTATCTTCACGCTTGAGATGGGAAAACTTCAAGCGATCAAAAGCCACGACGAAACGAACGAACCCGTCCGACTCAGCGACCGAGCGAGCGACAATCTCCGTTTTATACGCGAAACGATGGAACGCTCGACGCACTTCACGGCCGTTCCGGGTTACGGTGGAGCGTTGATGGGCGTGACGGCGATCGTCGCGGCGTATATTGCATCGCAGCAGATCTATCTTCGCGACTGGCTCATCGTTTGGTTAACTGAAGCGTTTCTCGCCTTCGCGATCGGGCTTCTGGCGATGTGGCAGAAATCGAAGATCGCGAAGACGTCACTTCTCTCGACACCCGCCCGGAAGTTTGCATTCGGCTTTCTTCCATCGCTGATCTGCGGTGTCGCGATCACGCTCGGCCTTTGGAAATTCGATCATTACGAGATGATGGCTCCCGTGTGGATGCTCCTGTACGGAGCGGCTGTCGTGACCGGCGGTGCGTTTTCTGTCCGCATCGTTCCGGTCATGGGCTGGCTGTTTATGGCCGTCGGGGCGATCGCATTCGCTATACCGGCGAGCTTCGGGAATATTTTGATGGGAGCGAGTTTCGGTCTATTGCACATCGTCTTCGGGCTGATCATCGCACGGAAATACGGAGGCTAAGATGTTTGCTCGCGAAAAACCCGAAAGGACGCGAAAAAGGATGCTCCGAGACTTAAGTCGGTGTTCGCGTATTTCGCGTATTTCGCGGGAAGGAAATTAGGTATGGCGAGGAAAGCAGCAATTAAGAGCGATTCGGGTCCGCAGCCGTTGCGAGTCGAAAAAGCCGCAGGCCAAGTATCCGAGTCGCTCGACAAACTCATTCACGATCAGACACGGCTCGGTATGATCAGCGCACTCGCTGCGAACGAGAAACTCAGCTTCAGCGATCTCAAAAATCTTCTGAACGCATCGGATGGCAACATCAGCGTCCATGCTCGAAAGCTCGAG
>JANMUW010000525.1:0-6635 GCA_031392105.1 Acidobacteriota bacterium
TCATGCGAAGTGCTACGGCTTGAATCGGGTCGGAATGAAACGGCGCGGATATTCGAAAGACACGATCGAAAAGCTACATCGAGCGTATCACCTGCTGCTGTCGGCGAAATTGAATACGACGCAGGCGCTCGACAAGATCAAGGAAGAAATAAACGGCTGTCCTGAGGTGGACATGCTGGTAGAGTTTTACGAATCCACCACGCGCGGAGTTGTGAAGTAAGTCAATTCCGGCGATCTCCGTGCATTCCGTGTTTTCCGTGGTTCAAGGTAGGTGACCACGGAATGCACTGAAGACACGGAAAGAAACATTGAATGGAAAACACTGAAGAAGTATTACTTGAATTCGGCAAACGCATACAGCGCTGTTACGGCTGCTTTATCGCTTATCACCTCAAAGACATGTATCTCGGTGAGGACGTGACCTTCTTCTGTGAACACTGCAAGGACGAGAGCATGTTCCACTTCGACGATTTTGCCAGGCTCCTCGACATCTCGAAGCTCAAGGAAGTTGCCGAGGAACATCACCACTAACTTTAATTAGATCGATACAACTCCTAAACTGGATGTGTGGCTGAATCGAACGAAGATAAAAAGCAGACACTCACCGGGCTTGCTGCGCGTCTTGGGCGCTTGCCGGCTGACAAGCGCCGTGTTGCGCTTGAGATGAGCGCCGCCCTCGCGGCGATCTCGTTGCGTGTAAGCCGCGAGTTTGTCGAAGCAGTTCCGCGCGCGTCAAACATTCTTTCGGCCGACGATCTTCGAAACTGGGGAGAGCTGGGACGCCGGCTTGCGATGGGAAGTGCGGCGACAGGCGTCTCGTTTTTTGCCGGTGAAGGGATCGAGAACCTTGCGGGCGTTCCCGAGTCGGCACGCGCTCTCGTGTTCCAGATCTGCACCCGCCAACTGATCCTTTCAAGCTCGATCGCACTCGAAACATTTGCACTCGTTCCGGCATTGGCCGAGCAAGTAAATGACGATGAGCTTTTGACCGAGATCCTGGAGCTTGCCGTCGAGATCGCGAATCGCTCGGCAAAGCACAGCGCGGACTTTCTACAGAAGACTCCGCTTGTCGCGTCTGCCCTCGAAGAGTTCGGCGACCGCAAGCGCGACGTCGCAGCTCCGATCGTAACGCTTGGTTCGACGTTCGCGGGCCGCACCGGTGGAATGACGGCTGATCTGTGGACCAACCTTCCCGACGCGCTCGAGGGGTTAACGGCCGATAACGCGATCACACTCGCCGAGCGTGCGATCGAGTTTCTCGAGTTCGGTGGTAGCGTGACACTGCATTTCATAACTTCGGGTAGCTCAGTCTTACGCAACGCCGAGGACGTGTTTGACGACTGGTGCTCCGTGCTCAAAAAACTTGCGCGGCAAGGCAATGCGGTTCTAATCGCTTTTTTGCGCGCGACGCCAAAATTTTTCATGCAGACCAGTGGGACCGGCAAGTTTACAGCGGAGAATATCGCCGCGATGCGCCGTGTGCTTCAGCTGACCGGAGTCATCGCAGAGACCGATGCCGAGAGTGCGCTTGCGGCATTTCGATCAAGTGCGTTTGCGCTCCGACGCGTCTCACTCGAACAATTCGAAAAGTGGATCGATGCCGGACTCAAAGCAACAGTCGACGACTCCCCGAAATCTCGTCGCAGCTATTTCGCGCTCGAGACCCGGCAGTCGAACGCTGTCTTGCAGAACACTCGGGCAGGGCTTCATCTCGAAGATATCCAGAACGTTCTCCGGATCTACATCGAAGGGCTGACAGGAAAAACCGTCGAGATCGCGGCGATTACAAACGTCCCCCAGGAATCGCGGATCGGTGATGGCAAGACGATCCATCTGCCATCGGCGGTGGCAGAGTTTGAGGATGAAGAAAAGGACTTTCGTTTGTACAAGGTTCTCGCCGCTCACGGTGCGGGGCAGATCGAATTCGGAACGTTTGAAAAAGATACGGGCGGACTGAAAGCGGCATTCGCCAGTCTCTCGACCCTTTACGAATCGACCGCCGACCAGCGCGACGCATTTTCGCTTGCGGGTTACATCGAAGACGTGCAATCGGGCGAACAGGCGTTGAGTGACACGGAGTTTCAGAAAGAGAAGAAGAAGAAAACAAAGCTGCCGAAAGATTCGGACTTTCGGGAGGTATTGAAAGTCTTTCCCGAACCAAGGCTCGCGAAGAAGATCTTTGGAACGATGGAGAATGCTCGGATCGACGCACGCCTTCGCCACGCGTATCGCGGTCTGCGAAAAGATCTCGATCTGATGAAGCAATTTCTGCGAACATCGAGACCATATATTTTCGACATACCCGTCCATCTCGTTCCGTTTGAGCTCTTGTTTCAGATCACTCTCTGCGGCGGTGCGACGGATGACGCGAGGCAGTTTTATAGTCAGGTGGTTTCGGAGATCGAAGGCGTTGTCGAAGACTATATGAGTCCTTACCGCCGAGACGCAGAGAGGCCGAGAGATGAAAATAGCGGCCTCGAAATGGTGCCTGAAAATTCCTCTCCATCTCGGCGCCTCGGCGGTGGAGATCTTCCGACCGTTGCGGATTCGATTATGGCCACTAGTCGTGTCTACAATCTGTTCCAAAATATTTCGCCGGATCAGACGCAGGAAGCTGAAAGCGATACCGAAGAGGAAAAGTCGGAATACGCTTACGAAGATAAGGACTCGGGTGAAGCGGTGACCGAAGATCAGGTGAAGCGCGAAGAGCGGCCGAAGGATGCACAGGACATCCGCGATCTGTTCAACGCCTGGAACAGCATGGACGACGAAGGCGAACCTGATGATCTGCAGGGAAGCGAAGCGTGGTCGCAGCACGAGATGCCGGAGCAATCACTCGAGGCGGATGATATTGCTTTCGCATACGATGAATGGGATCGCGAGCTGAACGACTATCGCGTCGGTTGGAGCCGGGTCATCGAAAAGAAGGTGAAGCAGGGCGATCGTAATTTCGTCGAGCTGGCACGCTCGCGTTATCGGGGAGTGATCTCGTCGATCCGGCATCAGTTCCAACTGATGAAGCCGGAGAATCTAACACGCGTGAATCGTGAGATCGACGGCGAGGATTACGATCTCAATGCGCTTGTCGATTTTGTTATCGACCGCAAAGCCGATGGCCGGCAGTCCGAGAATATTTATACAAAACGTTTGCGCCGGCAGCGCGATGTCGCGGTCTCGATCCTGCTCGACCAATCTTCATCCACCGCGCGCACGATCACACGCAACCCGCTGCAGCCGTACACGTATCCTGGACGTCGGATCATCGAGATCGAAAAAGAGGGCCTCGTTCTGATGAGCGAAGCGCTCGAAGCAGTCGGCGACGTCTATTCGATCTACGGCTTCACCAGCGAAGGCCGGCGGAACGTAAAGTTCTACGTCGTGAAAGATTTTGCCGAGAAGTATTCGGACGAGATCGAACGGCGGATAGGCGGGATCACGTTTCAAAACAACACTCGTCTCGGAGCCGCGGTCCGCCATGCATCACATAAACTGCTGCGGCAGGACGCGCGAACGAAGCTTCTCATCATCCTCACCGATGGCCGTCCGTACGATCACGACTACGGCGACGCACGCTACGCCCGCGAAGACGTCCGCGAAGCACTCACCGAAGCAAAGACCTCGGGCATCACTCCGTTCTGCATCACCATCGATCGTGAAAGCGAGGCTGAGTTAAAAGATCTGTATGGCGATGTCGGCTACACGATCATCGATGACGTACTGAGTCTGCCGGAACGCATGCCGAATATATATCGGCGCCTTACGAGTTAGAAGCCCCCGCTCTTGTCCGAATAAGTCGACGTGGTAATAACTGTGGATTCCCACAGCCTTGCGACGTTGTCCGTCGGCTGCCGCGCGTGACCCGAGGTGGGTGAAAATAATCATGACGATTCCTGATATAATCCGATGACCAAAGATCTAATGCCCATACTCATCGCCGAAGACAACGAAGCGCAGCGACACTACCTGAGTGAGTTGCTGACAAACAAATTTCCCGAGCACGCACCAGTGATCGAGGCGGCGGATGGAGAAGCCGCAGTTCGAATGGCTCTCGAATCGCGTGCAACTCTCTCGATCCTTGATATTCAAATGCCGAAACTTTCCGGTGTGAAGGCAGCCCGTTCGATCTGGAAAGAGTTTCCGGAAGCGCGGATCATCTTCTGGACTCAGTTTCCCGACGAGATCTACATCAACGAGATCAGAAAGATCGTCCGCTCCACCGAACCGCAGCCGACGTACGGATTTATACATAAGAACAATCCGGAAGATCGTTTTCTGCGGTTCGTCGCCGCGGTGCTCGAAGACGGCGCGGACATGATCGATCCGGCGTTCAAGGATTCGTTTCAACGACCGCTGCTCACCGAATTTGAAGCCGAGGCATTACGCTATCTCGCGCTCGGACTTTCGAACTGGGCGATCGCACGAAAATGTAGCTTGAGTCTTCGCGGCGTCGAAAGCCGCCTCGCGACACTTTACGAAAAACTCTTTCCGGCGCATTCGGCGGGAACAGATAGCGAAGAATACGACAAGCTCGCATATAACATGCGGACGAGAGCGTTCTTTCAGGCTCTGCGGCGCGGGTTGATCAATAGCGACGAGCTCGAAAAGTCAGAAGCGGAATTAAACGATTGGATAGAGCGCGATCAAAAGAAATTCTTGAAGAACGAGAAGCCGTGATTCATTTAGTGAGCTTTCGGGTGTTTAGTGTGTTTAGTGGTTAGGCTTTCGAGGACCGCTACCACGAAACACACCATCACACGAAACGACACGAACAGCACCGTAGACCATGAACGGGCAAGAATTTCACGCAGAGCTCGCGAAGGACGCGGAGATGAGCCTTACACAAAGCTCACTTTCATGACGACAACATTCTCTCCAATAAAAGCGATTCTCTTCGGGTTCGCCTTCCTGCCCGTTATCCTCGTAAGTTTTTTCCCGCAAACTCCAGCCCCATCTCCGTCCGCATCGCCGCAAGCATCGCCTACAGGTTCTCCTTCACCAACGCCATTACGAGCTCCCTCTCCGACGCCGCTTCCGGGTGTGCAAAATTTTCACCAGTGGGGATCGATCACCGTCTTCAACGGACTTCCATCCGACAGCGTCCGTGCGATCGCGCAAACGCCCGATGGAGTGATGTGGTTCGGAACCGACAACGGCCTTGCGCGATTTGATGGCAGACGCATGCAGAACTTCTCGCCGGGCGGGCCCGATACCAGTGGCGTCCTTACTCTATCGGTTATCGAATCGGGAGAGCTGTGGATCGGGACGCGTGCCGGTGCGTTTGTTTACACTGACAATCGATTTCAGCCGATTGCCGGAACGCAGGACTACGGCATCACAAATTTCCTTGATGTCGGCGAAGAGCTCATCCTCGGCACCGATGCGGGACTCATTCTAAAGTGCGGCAGAGATGACTCCGGTGCGTTGATTGCGCTACCCGCGTTTCGTGATCCGATCAAGGCGGGCGATGGGTCGGTCGTGAGTATCACCGGTCTCATCCTTTACGGCGGTCGGGTTATCGCGAGCACATCAGGTCGCGGATTGTTCGAGCTCTTCGATGACTTAGTGGAGTCGCCGATAAAGTCACGCATGCCGCTGGTCCACGCGATTGCGCGGGCGTCCGACAAGAGCGTCTGGCTCGGCACTGGAGCCACCAAAGGAGCGAGCGGAGTATATCTAGCGAACGCGAGCTCCGCTCCAGTCCGAATTGCCGCACCAACCGCTGACGTCTTGGCACTTGAGGCAAAGGACAGCGGCCTTTGGGCCGGCACCGAGCGATACGGTCTCTTTCACTTCGCAGACGGCAAGCTCAAAAAAAATTACACATTTGAGAACACATCCGGCGGTCTCCGCTCGAATACGATCTACACGATCTTCACCGATCGCGAAGGGGTCGTGTGGATTGGAACGAATCGTGGCGTAAGTCGCTTTGACCTCTTGGGTGCATCTCAGGAAACCGTTTCGGATATTCCCAACAGCAACTTCGTTCGCACATTGTGGTGGAACGGTCGTGCTTTGTACGCGGGCTCGAACAGAGGTTTTTTTGAGTTTGATTACGAGGATGAAGCGTGGAAGAAGGTGGCCGCCCTTGGAGACCGAGTGATCTATGACATCGGTGTGAACAACCAAGGCATCGTTGTCGGAACCCCCTCCGGCACCTTCGATTATCGAGGAAAGCTGATTGCCGAGGGTGATACGCGGAGCATCGAATACTTTGGCAACAAAGCCTACGCCGCGATTGTAGGCCGGGGCGTAGTTGATATATCGAGCCCCCGACAGGAGGTTGTCTTCCCCGATGGGACCGCTAGTGCGCTTCTTGCAACTCCCGATCGCCTCTGGATCGGAACGGGAGGCCATGGCCTTTTCAGTTTCAATGGCAGCACTACGAAACTCGAATTCGGCCCCGAGTTGCTAAAAGCGGGCGCGATTTGGAACATGAGCTGGGACCTCGACGGAAGTATTTTGATCGCCGGTCAACACGGCGTATTTCGTATTGCGAATGGCGACGTCGAAAAGGTGGTCGAGGCGGAAGATGTTCGCGACGTCTATATCGATCGGTCCGACCACTGGGTTGAGACACCCTCCGACGTCTGGGCGGCGACGACTACACGCGGTCTGCTTCATGCGCGTCGCCATGA
>JANMUW010000015.1:0-6764 GCA_031392105.1 Acidobacteriota bacterium
CACCGGCTGTTTACGATGAATGCTGATGGTACGAACCAGCAAGTGATCTCGAACATCGACGGAGTCTATTTCCGCCCGTCCTACAGGCCGGACGGCTCGAAGATCATATTTGGTTACGGACAATTTTTCGGAATGGCGGACATCTGGACGATGAACGCCGACGGCACCGGTCGAACGATACTTCTTTCCGGGCGCGTGGAAAACCCAACGTATTCACCTGACAGCGCGAGAGTGGCTTACAAATGCTGCGGGAATATCGAGCAGGACATAAACGGCATCCACGTCAATGGCGCGCGCATTACCCACAGTCTCAGTGATGATTGGCCCACTTGGCAGCGGATCTTCGCTCCGCGGCGGACCGCGTTCGATTTCGACGGTGACGGCCGCAGCGACCCATCCGTTTTCCGGCCGTCCGATCACGTGTGGTATCTGCTTCGCTCGCAAGCGGGATTTACGTCAACTCAATGGGGACTATCGACAGATGTAATCGTGCCAGCCGACTACGATGGCGATCTCAAGACCGACATCGCAGTCTGGCGACCGTCCGGCGGGGACTATTATGTCCTTAACAGTTTCGACTCCACGCTTCGATTCGAACATTTTGGTATGGCGGGCGACATCCCGCTGCCGAACGATTGGGACGCCGACGGCAAGGCTGACGTGACCGTTTATCGTGGCGGAACGCAAAGCGTCTTTTACTATCGTCCGTCTTTGGGAAATCCGAGCGGAAATCTCGGCTTCTTACAGTGGGGAACATCGGGCGATAAACCGGTCCTCGGTGATTACGATGGCGACGGAAGAACCGATGCGGCGGTGTTTCGCCCCTCCAACCGGGCTTGGTACATCCGCAAGAGCAGCGACGGCTCGCTCCTCGCCGACGTGTTCGGTCTTCCCGACGACAAGCTCGTGCCCGCGGATTACGACGCCGACGGCAAAACAGATTTCGCCGTTTATCGCGATGGAGTCTGGTATCTGCTTCGCTCGTCCGAGGGATTTCTCTCGTTTAACTGGGGACTCGCCAGCGACACGCCCGTTCCCGCAGACTACGACGGAGACGGCCGCGCGGACGCGGCAGTTTATCGGAACGGAGACTGGTATCGCCTACGATCGACTGGCGGCAGCGACCTCATATCGTTTGGCCTGTCGACCGACAAACCGGTTCCGGCGGCGCAGGTTCCGTGAACAGTCTCAGCCGCCGTTACTTCAAATACTTCTCGAACCAGTCGAGATTGCGCTGCATGGCTGCGATCTGAATCTTTGAGGGTCTGCGCCGCGGGCAAAACTCCGTCACACTTTCGGTGCTTGCTTCGCAGTCTTACGGCACGAAGGCGTTCGGTACAGGGCGATCACCGGCGATACCGAATTGTAGAATCAAATTCCCCCCGGTTGACATTTGGATGTACCAATTCGTATCCGAAGGTCTGAAGACGGCAGCGTCGAATTTGCCGTCCCCGTCATAATCGCCCGGTGCCGGAATGTCCGTACTGACTCCAAACGGAAACGCGAAGAAGCTCGAATCTTCACTTCTCAGAACAAACCAGAAACCGGTCGATGGTCGCCAAAACGCGATATCGGCTTTGCCGTCTCCCGTATAGTCGCCTCGTACGGGTTTGTCTGTCGACGCTCCAAACTGAAGCGCAATTGTAGAGCCGTTCGAACTGCGATTTACCCACCACTGTCCCAAAGAAGGACGATAAATTGCTATGTCGGTTTTCCCATCGCCGTCGTAATCCGCAGGAACCGGAGCGTCGCCGTTTGCGCCGAATTGTTGGATCGTCGTGCCGCCTGAAGAACGCGAAATATACCAGTTTGTATCCGACGGACGAAACACCGTCGGATCGGCTTTCCCGTCCCCGTCAAAATCCGCCGGTGCCGGTATGTCTCCGTTCGTACCGAACGGGAAAGAGAAGAATGAAAAATCTTCCGAGCGGAGAACAAACCAGAATCCGTTCGAAGGACGGAAGAAAGCTATGTCGGTTTTGCCGTCGCCGGTAAAATCGCCGGGCGTGATCTTGTCAGATGATTGACCAAATTGCACCGCCCCATTTCCGCCGTTCGACGATCTCAGATACCACCACTCGCCCGGAGCGGGACGGAAGATTGAAATATCCGTTTTGTTGTCGCCGTCAAAATCAGGTGGATTTTTGCTTTGCAGCTCGAAAGCTCCGATGTCAGTTCCGTCACCGTCGGCGGCATTGGGGATCGCGGTACTATCGAAAATACGTCTGAAATTCGCGCCGCGCTGATCGGTCATTAGATCAAAACCTATCAGTCCAATGCTGGTGCCTTTGTCGATTGCGGGACTGCCAACGCGCAAGGCGTAGGTAATGGCCGTACCGCCGTTATTCCCCGGACCTGACAGGTCGAACAACGGGTCGAGTGGCAGAGCGATCGTTCCCGTCTGATCTGTGGCGGCTTCGAATCCCATGCTCCCGTCCCGGCTACCTATCAGATTGAAGCCGCCGGAACCGAAAATTCCGCTAACGTCCGGTCCCGACGGGGCCACATTCGATGCAATGATACTGCTCATTACATTAGCCCCGCCGGAGTTGTATATTCCACCACCGCTCTGAGCACCGCTCCCGCTAACAGAGTTACGGCCGAGCGTGCTGCTGATCACGAACAACAGGTCCCCGATGTCGTTATAAATTGCACCGCCCCGGGTATTAGCGTCGTTCTGAAAGAGCGTGCTGCTGATAACTTCGGTAATGGAAGTACCCAAGCCACTGCCGTTGGAAATACCGCCTCCTGTAGCAGCGGCACCGAGGGTGATCGTACTTTTGATAACCTTCAGTCGGCCACTGGAACCGTTGAAAATACCTCCACCGTTTACCGCGCTGTTATTGCTGAGAAAGCTGTTGGTGATGTTGACCATGCCACCGATGTTGGCGATGCCCCCACCCACGCCGCTTGTGTGGTTGCCCCTGATCGTGCAGTTATTGACGTTCAATGTCCCTAAGCCGTTCAAAATACCGCCGCCGTTGGCGGTAGTGGTGAGCCCGTTTGTGATGGTCATGCCTGATATGCCAACCGTTCCCGTGGCCGTCACATTGAAGATACGGTAATTGCCATTTGCTCCAGTGCGGCGCACCATCAGCCTATCGGCACCTGGCCCATTGATAAACGTATTACTCGCAATAAGGTCGGGGAGAGCCGACGTCAAGTTGATGATGCAAAGCTGGCACCCGGGGATCGCGAAGCTGATATTGCCGCTGCCGATCGCGTTCACGGCCAGGATCGCGCCACGCAGCGAGCAGTCGGCTGTGCTATTGCCGCTGCCATTGCCGCATGCACCGGCAACGACGTTTTCTGTCGCGTTCCTGACAACGTAATTATGAGAAAACTGCGCCCGAACCGGGATCACAAATGACAGAAAGCTAAATACAACGCCGGCCAAGACCGCTGTGATAACCGAGAGTCTACTCCTCATATTGTTTCTCCTATTTTAAAGACGGCAAATTTTACGAACGGAAATTTGATCAACAGTTGGAACGCGCTCGCCATCGAGCTTCAAGGCACATATGCATTCGGCAACGGTCGATCTCCGTTCGCGCCGAACTGCACGATCTGTGTTCCTGCAGCCGATCTCGCGATGAACCATGTCGCACTCGACGGACGGAACACCGTCGCGTCGAACTTACCGTCGCCGTCGTAATCTCCGGGCGCGGGAGTGTCGCCCGTCGTACCGAACGGGAATCCGAAGAACGAGAAGTTCTCACTCCTGACGATGAACCACTCGCCTGTCGATGGCCGCCAGATAGCAACGTCAGTCTTGCCATCGCCGGTGTAGTCACCCTGGACAGGCTTGTCACCCGAGTTCCCAAACTGCATTGCCAGAAGTCCCGCGGTGCTTCGACTGATCCACCATTCGCGCGGCCCCGGACGAAAGATGCCGACGTCGGCTTTTCCATCGCCGTCGTAATCTGAAACGACAGGTTGATCTCCGTTAATACCAAACTGGAAGATGCGAGTTCCACCTCCGCCGGATTGCGAGATGAACCATGTCGCAGCCGACGGACGGAAGACAGCAGCATCTGCTTTCCCATCAGCGTCGTAGTCGGCAGGGGCAGGAATATCTCCGTTAGCTCCAAATGGAAATGCGAAGAACGAGTTGTCTTCTGATCTCAGCACATACCAGTTCCCGTCCGCCGGACGCCAGAATGCGATGTCGGCTTTTCCATCGCCAGTGTAATCGGCAGTAGCAATGCGATCTGTCGGAGCACCGAACTGCAATGCGAACGTCAAACCGTTAGAGCTTCGATTGATCCACCACTCGGCAGCGGCACTGGGACGAAAGACGCCGATGTCGGTTTTTCCATCCCCGTCGAAATCATACGGCGATTCTCGACGCTCGAATGCCCCGATGTCGGTACCGTCGCCGCCGATAGAGTTCGAGATGCGTCGATTATCGAACGTGCGCAGAAATGTGGTGCCGCGTTGGTCGGTCGCCAGGTTTCCCGTCAAGCCGAGGCTTGAGCCCTTGTCGATCGCGGGACTGCCAATGAGCAGGGCGATGGTGGGAGTGGGACCGCCGTTATTTTGCAGACCTGCCGGGTCAAGCATCGGGTTGAGCGGGAAGGCGTTCGTTCCTGTCTGATCGGTAGCCGCCGTGAATCCCACGCTTCCGTCCCTCCTGCTGACCAGATTGAACCCAGCGGAAACAAAATTTCCGAAGACGTCCGGTCCTGAAATAGAGCTATTCAAGGCGATGATACTGTTCTTGACATTGACCGTACCTGGAAGGGCGGCGTGAATCCCGCCGACGCCGGCCACACCAAAGGCGGTGTTACGGCTAATTGTGCTGTTAGTTATGTTCGATGTACCGCTATCGGCGTTGGCAATGCCGCCTCCCGTATTACTGGCGACGTTACCGCTGAGCGTGCTGTTGGTAAGGTTCAGTGTACCGCTGTTGCTAATGCCACCGCCTCGTGTGCCCCCGGCTTCGTTTCCGCTGATCGTGCAGTTGTTAATATTCAATGTGCCCAAATTTAATATGCCGCCACCGGAGCCACCGTTGGATCGGTTGCCACTGATAGTGCTGTTGGTGATGGTCAACGTTCCGTTGCCGTTCCAAATGCCGCCGCCGCTGCCGCCGAGAAGTACGCCATTGCTCATGGTGATGCCCGATATACCAACCGTCCCCGTGGCTGTCACGAAGAAGATGCGGACGTTGACGCCGGTCGCAGGTTTTACGATCAGCTTGTCCGCACCAGGACCGTTTATCGTCACGCTCGCCTCGATGTCGGGAAGGGCCTGCGTCAGGTTGATGGTGCAAACTCCGGCGGCGCAGAACGGGTCGGACGCCGGGATACCGATAAAAATGACATCGGCGCTAGATCCCTCATTTGCCTTCATGATAGCTCCACGCAGCGAGCATCCCGGGTTGTTAACTCCCGCTTGACATGCGCCTGCCACGACATTGTCAGACGTGGTGTTGACATACATTGGAAAAGTGATTTGCGCCTTTTGGGGGATAGGGAAAAAAAGCAAGCTGCTTACGACACCAAACAAAACCGCAATTAAGAATGTGCTGGTTAAGGGGGAGATCCTTGCCACTTTCTTTTCTCGTGTTCTTCGTTCCAATTTCATTTTCTTTCTCCTGTTTACAAAACTGATGTTTACAAATTGCGCCCAGTTAACGGTCGTTGGTAATGACCCTTATCGGCGAGGCCTTCGCGTCTGCCAAGACCGTGATCAACTCTTCATAACGTTCGCTCTCAACGTTGATCTTCGGGTCGATCAAAACTTCTCGTTCGTCGATTCCCGATTTTTCACGGTCGGCAAAAATTACCTCGAGTTTCTCGGCTAGCAGCGACATGTCGCGGGTCGTTCCCGTTTCGATCTTGTTCAGACGCAGCCGTCCGGCCTCGTCAATCTCCACGATAAGCGTCAGGGGCTGCGGCGAGATGCCGTGCGAAAACGCAGCGCTTCGATCGACGAACTCAACACTGTGATTTGTTGCCGAAGTCGTGCAGCCGAAAAAAGCGGCGCAGATCAAAAGAATTGGTGTGAGTAATATTTGCTTCACCTTTTTCTCATTTCTTTTCTTATTTTTGCTTTGCACTGCTCTTCGGGAATGTAGTGAATCGGGAATCATCAGTAGCGTTTCGGCTTGCCCGGTTTGTGCTATCATTCGTTCCATACAGCACAGCCTAAGAACTTACTCGCCGAAACTCTTGAAAAAACGGTGGAAGTCTTATGGAAAAATTATGAAAGGCCTTTATGCGGGCGAAATCGAAACAGTTTTATGAATTTGGAACCTTCCGCCTGGATCGGGCCGAGAAGGTCTTGCTAAATCAGGGCAAGCCGGTCCCCCTTACGCCGAAGGTCTTCGATACTCTCGAAATCCTGGTTGAGAATACCGGCAGATTGCTTAAGAAAGACGAGTTGATGCAAATGCTCTGGCAAGACCGCTTTGTCGAAGAAAGTAATCTGACCTCCAATATCAAAATGCTCCGCAAGGCTTTGGGCGACGATGCCGCCCGGCCCGAATTCATCGAGACCGTCCCGCTGCGCGGCTATCGCTTTATCGCCGAGGTCAAGCAAACCTCAAACGAAAACGGCACAAGTGAAGAGGCCGGGCAACCACCCTTAGAAAGCGGCCCGACGGCGTCACGTTTCAAGGCCTCGTTTGTCGGACTAATCATCATCCTGGTGGTGAGCATCGGCTCTCTAGGTTATTGGCTCGCGACAAAGGCAACCGGCGAAGCACCTGTACCAATACTGTCTGCACCATTCGCGTCGCAAAAACTCTCTACTAACGG
>JANMUW010000329.1:0-4407 GCA_031392105.1 Acidobacteriota bacterium
AGCCAAACTGATCGGAGATTTTGACGCGGCATTCAAGCTGCGCGACCGGCTCGAAAAACTGAAAGGGAAATATGACATTATCATTGTCGACACACCTCCAACTCTGGGGATCCTGACGGTGAATGCAATGGTCGCCGCCCAACATATTATTATCCCAATCCAGTCCTCTTACTTTGCATTGGAGGGAACTGACGACCTCCTGGAAACCATCGAGAAGATAAAATCGCGGCCGAATCCGGACCTGAATCTACTGGGTGTAGTCGTAACCTTGTTCGACAGGAGAACGACGATATCCAGAGACGTCGAAGCGCACATACGAAACGTATTTGGACGTAAGGCGTTCAAGACAGTGATCTCTCGCAGCGTGCGACTCGAGGAGTCGCCGGCCCATAAGAAACCGATTTTCGATTATGCGCCTCGATCGTCGGGTGCAATCGAGTACGAGAGCCTTTCAAAGGAGGTGCTTAAACGTGTCTAAAGCTGGATTACCGATCGGAGTGAAAATGCGTCATGACTCTCACTACGTCGAGCAGATAGCCGCCAAATCGCGATCAGTTGGTCGAACCATCGCGATAACGTCAATCTTCCCGAACCCAGAACAGCCCCGAACTGAGTTTGGTGACCTAGCCGAACTAACGGAATCGATCAAAGAGAAAGGTGTTCTCGAGCCCTTACTCGTCCGGCCCACCGACGATGGCAGGTTCATGATCATTGCCGGAGAACGACGTTGGCGCTCATCGCAACTCGCCGGTCTCTCTGAGGTTCCTTGCATCGAGATGGACGTCGATGACAAGGGCTTGGCGGAGATCGCCTTGATCGAGAACCTCCAGCGAAAAGATCTAACGGTCTGGGAAGAAGCTGACGGACTCGCGGCGCTTAAGGAGAAATTTGGTTACACGCAGGACGAAATAGCGCAAAAGATAAGTAAGGGTCGAACAACGGTTACGGAGCTTTTGACGATCGCCGGCCTTCCAGTCGAGATTCGGGCACGCTGCAAGACAGCCAACATTAATGCCAAGGCAATGCTCCTTGAAGTAGCTAGGCAGTTTGACGAACCCGCGATGTTCGAGTTCCTCGACCGTGTAACCGGTGGGAAACGTGAGAAGAAACCTGCCGGCACAACCAAGGCGGTAAAGCGAGAACCAGTCGCGGAGGAGGCATCCGTGAACGGAACAAGTTTCCGATATGCGCCCGACGGGAAAGGCTTTGCGATTGAGGTTCTGTTCGATGATTCTGCTGATCGCAACAAGAGATCCGTCTTACAAGCGCTTAAACAGGCTTTCGAAGATGTAAAAAACGACGCGGTCGAAATCTGACCGTCCGTATGACATAATCCCTATTATCGGACGCAGCTACTGTGGAGCTGCGACCTTAGTTACCCTCCCTTTCGGCCTCTCATTGCGAAACCCTCTGGATAAGTCTTTCCTTTGACACTTTGGTGTTAAGAGGCTAGAATTACCGTTTTGTTATCAACACCGATATCAAACTATTAGGACACTCATAAGGAGTTAGATAAATCATTGAGTAACGGAAATTTTCTATTTACGTCCGAATCGGTCACCGAAGGCCACCCGGATAAGATTGCCGATAATATTTCTGACGCGATCCTCGACGCGATCCTGGCTCAGGATCCGACGGCTCGCGTCGCGTGCGAAACGCTCGTTACGACTGGTCTGGCTGTTATTGCAGGCGAGATCACGACGACCGCTACCGTCAACTACAAGCAGATCATCCGAGACACGATCCATGAGATCGGTTATAACGACGCTTCGTTTGGCTACGATGCGAACACATGCAGTGTTGTGGATGCGATCGGTACCCAATCACCTGACATTGCTCAGGGCGTGGACACCGGCGGAGCCGGAGATCAAGGCTTGATGTTCGGTTATGCGTGTAACGAGACGCCGGAACTCATGCCGATGCCGATCCAGATGGCTCATAATCTGACTCGAAGGCTTTCCGAGGTCCGACGTGACGGCACTCTTCCCTATCTTCGTCCGGATGGAAAGTCACAGGTTTCAATTGAATACCGTGACGGCCGTCCTTTTCGTGTTGAAGCGGTGGTTATCTCGACTCAGACCGCGGATATCGATATCGAAGAGATCCGGGCTGACGTGATGGAGCATGTGATTAAGCCGGTGATCCCGGCAGAACTGCTCGACGACCAAACCAAGTACCACATCAACCCGACCGGTAAGTTCGTCATTGGTGGCCCCATGGGCGACGCCGGTCTTACCGGGCGAAAGATCATTGTTGACACGTATGGCGGCTACGCTCCCCATGGCGGCGGTGCATTCTCGGGTAAAGACCCGACCAAGGTAGACCGTTCTGCTGCTTACATGGCACGCTACATCGCAAAGAATGTCGTCGCTTCGGGACTTTCCGACAAATGCACAGTTCAACTCGCGTACGCGATCGGAGTCGCCGAGCCGGTGTCGGTACTGATCGACACGCACGGAACAGGGACCATCGACGACGAGCGGATCTCGGACATTGTCCGCGAAAACTTCACGCTCACGCCGAAGGCGATCATCGAAACGCTTGATCTCCGACGCCCGATCTATAAGGCGACGGCGAGATTTGGGCATTTCGGCCGAACGAACGACGAGTTTTCATGGGAAAGAACAGACAAGGCCGAGGCACTCAGATCTGCGGCCGAAGAACACAGAGGAATTGCAACAAATGGCTAATCCGGGAACTTCAATGGACTACGACATCAAGGATATTAATCTTGCACCGCAAGGAAAGCAGCGCATCGAGTGGGCTGACCGTGAGATGCCCGTTCTGCGTTTGATTCGCGAGCGGTTCGAGGCCGAAAAGCCTTTGACGGGCGTTAAGCTGATCGCATGCGCGCACATTACGACTGAAACCGCGAATCTTGCACGCACGCTACAAGCGGGCGGAGCTGAGTCGTTGCTGATCGCCTCGAATCCCCTTTCAACACAGGATGACGTTGCTGCGTCACTCGTCGCAGACTGGGGCATTCCAGTGATTGCTATAAAGGGTGAGTCGATCGAGACATATGTCAGCCACGTACGAGCGGCTCTCGACACCAATCCGAATTTGATCATCGACGACGGTTCAGATGTTGTCGCGACGATGCTGAAGGAAAAGAAGGATCTGACCAGCAAGCTTATCGGCACGACCGAGGAGACCACGACCGGCATTGTTCGCCTGAAGGCAATGCAAAAAGCGGGCGTGCTCAACTTCCCTTCTATCGCGGTCAATGACGCCCAGACAAAGCATTTCTTCGATAACCGTTACGGAACGGGTCAGTCGACGCTGGACGGAATTATCCGAGCGACGAACATCTTACTTGCAGGAAAGAATTTGGTTGTCGTCGGCTACGGATGGTGCGGAAAAGGTGTGGCGATGCGGGCTCGCGGAATGGGCGCAAACGTTATTGTCACTGAGATCGACCCGATCAAGGCGATCGAAGCAGTAATGGACGGCTTCCGCGTGATGGTCATGACCGAGGCTTGTAAAATCGGTGATTTCTTCGTGACAGTTACTGGTAATCGTCACGTCATCGACAAGGAACACTTTGAAACGATGAAGGACGGAGCGATCGTCTGTAATAGCGGCCACTTCGACCTCGAGCTCAATCTCGATGCTCTTCGCGAGATGTCAGAGCCGGCGGTCAAACGTCGTCCGTTCGTCGAGGAATATATCGGCCGGAACGGCGGCAAGAGCGTTATTGTTCTTGGCGAAGGTCGATTGATCAACCTCGCAGCGGCCGAAGGACACCCGGCATCGGTGATGGATATGTCATTCGCAAACCAAGCGCTGTCAGCAGAATACCTGGTTAAGAATAAGGGAACGCTCGAACACGGTGTTCATGTTCTTCCTTCAGAAGTCGATCAGGAAATTGCGAGTCTCAAACTCCGCGCGATGGGTATATCGATCGACGAGTTGACGCCCGAAATGCTCGAGTACATGTCGAGTTGGGAGACCGGTACCTAGGTCCTAAGTTTAGTTGCATCGCACAGAGAACTCCGCAGGCCATAATCTGCGGAGTTTTTCTTTTTTGATAAGGCGGATGTTCTAAAATCGTCCACCGATCATGGCATCCGACTTGCTGCTGCCGAGGCATACAGATCGAACTTAAACGGAGGTTTATAAATAAAATGGCAGACGAAGAGGGTGGTGGAGCAGGAAATTTTGTGTGGGCGATTGCTCTGATAATAATCGTAGCGATTATCGCCGCGGTCGTTATGTCCGGTGGATTCTTGTCGGGCGGTGACAAGAAGATCGACGTTGAAATTAAGACGCCGACCAGATAGGAATTAAATGTTTTCCGCGTGCACACACAGTCGGCGGCGGCTCACCATGATCCGGCGCCATCGTGTTTAATATTATCGTAGGTAATTTATGTTGGATCAGAATCGATACGAAAAATAGAAAAAT
>JANMUW010000093.1:0-2803 GCA_031392105.1 Acidobacteriota bacterium
CGGCCGCCCCCGATCCCCATGACGGACTGCGAACTACATAGTTTCCGTTCGTGAGCGGCGTTATCCCGTTGCTCAGCGCATCGTTTTCGAAGCTTCCGACCAGGGAGTTGCTAAAAGAAACTGCCCCATCAAGACCGGTTGTACCGCTGCACCACGTAACCGCTCCGCGAGCACCCGCCCAGTTTCTGCTGTTGACTACATAATTTCCATTTGACAGAACGGTAACGCCGGCGTCGCCAACGCGGTCGTTCGCGCTGCCTCCCGTAAGCCGGCTGATCAAGGCAAGTGTATTTCCGTCGTATAGGTAAACCGCTCCGACGTCGGTGACGGTGTTCGGGACCGTAAGATCGTAATAGGGATCGATCACAACGATATTCCCGTTCGGTATAACTGTGACGCCCAATCCGAACTGTCCACTGCCGGCCGGTCCGACAATGTCCGTTTGAGACAAATTGGATGACGGGGACGAGGTCGTGACGCTCGAAGCCTCTATTCGAACACCCTGAACCAGACCAAGAAGTAACGCATTCAAGATGAGGATAACGATCGGAAGTGTCATTTTTGGGTCGTCCTCCGGTATGTGGGAAATTGCCGGCGCGAGTCTCTCTGTAGAATTTGCAGGTAGATTCTATATTCGTAGCCGTTTCGGCGCAATGTTTTTTGCTCCGCCGTATGAAACGAATTTGTGAGCCCGTTAGGGCGGAGAAATGACTACGATTTTACTTTGCATCGCGCTAATCGCTATCCTCAGCACATGCTTCCGGAAACCATGTCCTCCGACCTCATCTACAAGGGCCGCATCTTCGACATTCGCGCCGATATCATTCGCGAGGGGGATGTGGAGTACATGCGCGAGATCGTCGTTCATAAAGGGAGCGCGGTGATAATTCCGGTTTTTGACGACATGACGGTCGCGTTAGTCAGACAATACCGGCACGCTGCCGGAAAATATCTGCTCGAGATCTGTGCCGGAACCTTAAGTCCCGGTGAGGATCCGAAGCAGGGTGCGATCCGCGAGCTAGAAGAAGAGGTTGGCGTCAGGGCCGCACAGGTCGAAAAGCTTACCGAATTCTACGTATCGCCGGGTTTTCTGACCGAAAAGATGTTTGTTTATCTGGCCACCGAACTCACCGAGACCCAGCAAAATCTTGAAGGGGACGAGATACTGACGGTCGAACGGCATTCGTTTCCCGCTTTGTGGGAGATGATCCGGAATGGTGAGATCGAGGATGCGAAAACAATGGTCGGGATCGTGCTGGCCGGAGTGCGTTTCGGTCACGCCATCGGCTATCGGGAATTAACTTAGTTCGTGAGTTCCAATCAGAGAAACTAAGGCCGCTGCTCCGCTAGGAGCGAAATGTTTGTAGAAGGAACGCGACAAAGGATCTCGCTCCGTTAGGAGCGAAACCGCCATGCCGCTCCTAACGGAGCGGGGTCGGTAAATCCTTCAGACCTACAAACATTTCACTCCTACCGGAGCGGAACCAGCACCCAACTTTCCCTGCCCTCATTAAGGCGTCCAGAGAACGACCTAACTACGGAAATTGGCGAAATCCTCGTAAGTGCCTCCTGAACTTGACCTCGCCAAGCGTTTTCGATACCCTAACAGTTCGCTTTCAGGCGAAAATAGCTGACAGTGTAGGCATTTATGAGTACTTATTTTCCGAGTGGGAAAGGTTTGGCCGAAAACCGCAAATGGTTCGTCGTTGACGCCGCTGGTAAAACGGTTGGTCGTCTGGCTACCGAGGTAGCTCGGATGATCTCGGGCAAGAACAATCCGGCGTGGACCCCGTTCCTCGATATGGGCGATCACGTCGTTGTGATCAACGCTCGCAAGGCCGTCTTTACAGGCTCAAAGAACGATCAGAAGCTCTATCGCCGCCACACGCTATATCCGGGTGGATTGCGTGAAACGACCGTCAAGGAAATGTTCGAGAAAAAGCCTGAGAAGGTCATTGAACTCGCGGTCAAGGGAATGTTGCCGAAGACAAAGCTCGGCAAGGCGATGGTTAAGAAATTAAAGGTTTACGCGGATGGCGATCTTCGCCACTCGGCGCAAAAGCCTGAGGCAGTGGAGATCTAACTGGGATTTGGGATCTGGGATTTCGGATTTCGAAACCCGTCAAATCCCAGGTCCGAAATCCGAATTCCAAAATTAAGATATGGCTGATATTCAGTATTACGGCACCGGCCGCAGAAAAACTTCGACAGCACGCGTTTACTTGCGTCCGGGATCGGGCGACATAATCGTTAATCGCCGTCCTTTCGACTCTTACTTCCCTAACGAAGCGCTCAGGATGATCATCCGTCAGCCGCTTAGCCTGACCGACACAGCCGGCAAATTCGACATCCTTGTAAATGTCGATGGCGGTGGATCAGCAGGCCAGGCTGGTGCGGTTCGTCACGGAATCACGCGTGCGTTGATGGAATTCAATGCCGACCTCCGACCGACTTTGAAAAAGGCGGGATTGGTCACACGCGATCCGCGTCAGAAGGAACGTAAGAAGTACGGACAGAAGGGAGCACGTAAGCGGTTCCAGTTCTCGAAACGTTAAGAATATGGTCTTTGGCCTTTGGTCTTCGGTATTCGAAGTCCTAAGGCCAAAAGCCGAAAACCATTAACGAGGCACTTTGGTTAACTAACGCCTCGTTGAGTACATAAACCAAGGAGATAAATTTTGGCAACAGTTACGATGAAAGAACTCTTGGAAGCAGGAGTTCATTTTGGTCACCAGGTCCGCCGTTGGAACCCGAAGATGAAGGAATACATCTTTGGCGAACGCAACGGCATTTATATTATTGA
>JANMUW010000126.1:0-14578 GCA_031392105.1 Acidobacteriota bacterium
GGCGATAGTGGTATTGGCCCCCTGGCGAATTAACCAAACTTTGTACTCACTTCCGCTGTTCGGCGTGTCGGCAAAAGGCGCCAGCTTGATGGGTGTCGAGCCGTTTGATGAGTTCGGAATGCCGGTGGAATGCTGACAAGATGGTCCCTCGGCCGCGGCGACTCTTCCGGAAAATACGATCAATTGCCGGCAAACTGCCGAGTCAGTCGAAAGCAAAGTCGATCCGCTCGGGTTGGTTACCTGGAAATAATACGTGCCGTCAGGAAGTCCGTTGGCATTTACATTTTGCGGTCCGCCGCTGACGTAAACCTCATCTTTACTCGAATACGTGTTTTCGTTGACGGAGCGTCCATCGAAGGTTGTTGTGTAAATCGAGCCGCTAAAGACGGCTGCCGAAGCTTTGTTTCGAAAAACATAAACACTCGCTGCGCTCATAGCAGCAAGCGTAAATAAAACTATAAGTGTTCTGGACTTTATCTTAGAAAACATCATACTTTTATCTCCTTTTCAGGCGCAGGTCAGGTAGCGAACTCACAACTTCCGAATGGGGCAATGCTCAGAGGTTAGACCTGATCAAGTGCAGAGTTTTGCCGGTAAATTACTACTTTCTTTTTGATGTGAACGCGAAATTTTATGACCCGGGAACGAAAAAACCTTGTAGCCGATGTGAGAGAACAGGTGGCATTTCTGAGGGAGCTCGGAGTCGACGCTCTCGACGCAAGGCTTCCGGAAACTAGAACTGCTCCGGTTTCCGATTCCACGGCGGCTGCACGAACTCAACCGATACGCGAACTGCCGCCGCACGATCTGAACGTAGCACCGACATCCGCGAAGAAGACAAATGCCGGGGCGCGACTTGCAGCCCTGCCCTCACTCGCGAAACGCGTACCTGCGACCCCGGCTCAAACAGCCCCGATGACGACCGAACAGCCGACGCCGCCGCCCGCTACAACTGATGAAACCCTCTTCGGCGAAATCGCCGAACTACCGGAATCGAACGAGACGATGGAGCAGATCTGGGCGGATATTGGGAATTGCACTCGCTGCTCGCTTCACGAAGGACGAACGCAGGTGGTTCAAACGGTGGGAAATTTTAAGTCGGATCTTATGTTCATCGGCGAAGCACCGGGCGCGGATGAAGATGCTAAAGGCGAGCCATTTGTCGGTCGCGCGGGCCAGCTTCTCAACAAGATCATCGAAGCGATCGGTATGAAACGCGAGGAGGTCTGCATCGGCAACATCAATCGTTGTCGTCCACCGGGAAATCGTCAGCCGACGCTCCCCGAAGCACATACGTGCCGGCCATTCCTTCTCCGAGAGATCGCCGTCATCCGGCCGAAGGTGATCGTCGTCATGGGGAACACCGCTCTCCACAACCTGCTCGACACAAAGATCGGCATCACTCGCATGCGCGGCCAGTTCCATGATTACTTCGGCGTCAAAGTGATGCCGACATTTCATCCGGCTTACCTGCTTCGCGACCCGAGCAAGAAGCGCGAGGTGTGGGACGACATGAAAAAGGTCCGCGCTTATCTGACCTCGCTCGAGAACAAATAAAGTTTATTAATTTGAATCCGTCTCCGGGCACGACGCGAAGTATTTCAAAGGAAATACACGACGATCATGCTGGGATTGTACAAGTACGACAACGCGGATTCGGATCGGCTGGCCAGAGGCTATGAGGAATGCCGTGCGATCACCAAATGGTACGGCACGAGTTTCTACTTCGCCACGCAGTTCTTTCCGAAGGAGATGAGAAACGGGATCTACGCGGTATATGCATTTGCGCGGATCCCGGATGAGATCGTCGACGATCCGGACAACCGGGATCGAAAGCAGGCGATAGAAAAGCTGGAGGCATGGCGAACGGAGTGGCGAACCGCGATGGACGCCGGCTTCTCTGGTGACCACGTCATGAATGCGATCGTCCATGCGTTTCGGAAGTATGCAATTCCGATTGAAGATGGCGAAGCGTTTCTTCGCTCGATGTCCATGGACGAGGAAAAGAGCGATTATAGAAATTACGCAGAGCTTGAAGATTACATGTACGGCTCGGCCGGTGTGATCGGTCTGATGGTCACACGGATTGTGGGATTTTCGACCGATGACGCTTTCCCGTTCGCGATCAAGCTTGGCTACGCATTTCAACTTACAAACTTCTTGCGTGACATTCGCGAGGATTATGACGAACTCGGACGGATCTACATGCCGCAGGATGAACTCGCGCAATTCAGGCTATCAAGCGACGACATTCGCGATCACGTACGCGATGAGCGATTCCTCGAGTTTATGAAGTGGCAGATCGAACGCAATCGCGAGATTTACCGTCAGGCTCTGCCGGGAATAAAGCTTCTCAACTGGCGTGGACGGCTCGCCGTCCGAATTTCTTACGTTCTGTACAAGGCGATCCTAAACGAGATCGAGCGTGCGAATTATAACGTCTTTGCGGGACGGGTCCGGACAAACTATCAACAAAAGATCGCCTTGTCTTTGAAAGCCCTTGCCGGCGTGTATGAATAAAAAAGTCGTCGTGATCGGCGCCGGCATCGGCGGACTTGGAACCGCCGGACTTTTCGCAAAAAAGGGTTACGATGTAACGGTCCTGGAAAAGAATGAAAACTTCGGTGGCCGCGCAAACATTTTCGAAGCCGAAGGTTTCCGGTTCGACATGGGCCCGTCGTGGTATCTAGCTCCTGACATTTTTGAGCATTACTTCGAACTGCTTGGCGAGAAGATCAGCGATCACCTCACGCTGAAGAAGCTCCAGCCATCGTACCGCATCTTCTTTCGGAAAGATTCACACCCGCTCGATATCCACTCTGACCTGGACATCGATACCGGCGCTTTCGATTCGATCGAATCGGGAGCGGGCGAAAAGCTGCGCGAGTATCTGAAACAATCCGAATACCAGTACGACGTCGCGACACAGCATTTCATGTACAAGAACTACGACACGGTATTCGATTTTCTGAATCGACGTGTCATGACTGAGGGGCAGAAGCTTTCCGTCTTCTCAAAGATGCATTCCTTCGTCTCGCGATTTTTCAAATCGAAAAAGTTGCAGCAGGTGATGGAGTACACGATGGTATTTCTCGGCACATCTCCATATGAGGCACCGGCTTTGTACAACCTGATGTCGCATATGGATTTTAACCAGGGTGTCTTCTATCCGACGGGCGGTTTTTACGAATTGATAAAGTCACTGTGTGCGATCGCGGAAAAGAATGGTGCAAAGCTCAGGAGCGGAGCAAACGTTTCTGAGATCGTAGTCGAGAACGGAGCCGCGACGGGCGTTCGCCTTTCGAATGGCGAGATCGTTCCCGCAGATATCGTCATTTCGAATGCCGACATGTGGTTCACCGAAACAAAGATGCTCGGTGAAAAATGGCGGACACACTCGCAGAAGTACTGGAACAAGCGCGTCATGGCTCCGTCAGCGTTCATCATGTACCTCGGTGTCAACGAAAAGCTCCCGGGAATCACGCATCACAACCTTCTCTTTTCCGAGGACTGGCGAAAGAATTTTGACGATATTTATAAGAGCCCGTGTTTGCCGGATGAGCCGTCACTATATGTCTGCGCGCCGAGTGTCACGGACTCAAGTGTCGCTCCGGAAGGCAAAGAGAATTTGTTCGTGCTCGTACCCATCGCCTCGGATCTTGAGATGTCGAACGAGGAAAAAGAATCGTACGCCGATAAAATTCTAAACTTGATGGAAACTGAAATGAGATTGCCCGGTTTGCGGGATAAGATCGAATACCGACGCATCTACACGGTCGAGGATTTTGCAGCGGACTACAATAGCTTCAAGGGTTCCGCACTCGGGCTCGCGCACACGATATGGCAGACCGCTATATTTCGACCGAAGAATCAATCGTCGAAGGTGAAGAATCTTTACTACGTCGGGGCGGGAACTAATCCCGGCATCGGAACGCAGATCTGCCTGATAAGCGCTGAGCTTGCTTACAAACGTGTTCATGGGATCAAGACGGCGGGGCCGCTCGATTCGCTTTAGAATAGTTTTGGCCAGGCGACTGAGATGAAAACCAGAAAGCCGGCGATCGCGTTGACCCAGGGAAAAATTCTGTAGACGCGGAAGACACCCGCGTCTGTCGAAGTATCGGACCAGCGCATCAACCCGATATAGAGGAGGCCAAGTACGCTGACGGGCGATTCGTTGGCGGCGGCTATGATCGCCGCGACACAGAAACACGCGACGCAGAAGCCATGTGTCCAACCTCGACCGAGCAGTGTCGCGATCGTTTCAAGCCCGGCTTTTGTATCGGCTTTGATATCAGGGATCGCAGAATAAGCGTGCATCGCCGCTGTCCATAGACTCGCTGCGACGATCGCCCATGTCGGAGGAAATGAACCTGTTAACATTTGATACGCAAACGCGCCGGGAAGCACATATAGGATGTTAAAGATCGAATCCAATATCGGTACCGCTTTTGCACGGACCGGCGGCGCGGAATAGAGTACGGAGAAGAATAGAAATGCCGCCAGCGACGGCAGAGCAGCGGGTGCGAGAATGAAAGCCGCGATAAGAAAGGGCAGATTTAAAACTCCGATCGAGATGAGCAGTCGGCTCCGTCGCTCGGGGTCTACAAGCGATTCATAGCCTCGCTTCTTCGGATTGACGCTATCGGTTTCGAAATCGAAGATGTCGTTGATGCCATAAACAAGTAAGTTCGCGGGGAGTAGGAAATAGATCGCGAACAGAATCGAATCGAAACGAATGAGATCGGATGGAGACGTCGCGCCGCCGGCGAGTCCGATGAGAAACGGGCCGAATACGTATATCCAGAAACGCGGCCGGCTGATTGTAATAATGCCCGTCATTTCGAAAAGTATAGCTCAGTGGTAGGACGCACTTATCAAATCGGAATTCTGATAGCCGTGCTCGTCACGCTCCTGCTTTCGGCGTTTTTTATGGCGAATGTCGAGATGCCGCGATGGTCGCACTTCGTCTCGTCGATCAGCGTCGTGCTTTTCGCGGTACCTTGCATATGGGCAGCGAAGATGTGGCTCGGCTGGCGCGATGCGATACTACTTTTCACCGCTCTCGGCTTTATCGCACTGCTTATAGAAACGTCTGCGATTCTCACGGGTTTTCCTTACGGTCACTTCGGTTACTCGGATCATCTCGGCATTAAGTTATTCGGCATAGTTCCGTGGACGGTTTCATTCGCATGGCCGCCGCTCCTCATCGGAGCATATGCAGTAGCTGGTAACTTGTTCGCGTCGCGAATAGCGAGAATCGTCGCAACGATCTTATTGCTTCTCATCTTCGATGTCGTCCTGGATCCGGGTGCGGTTCGTCTGGGTTTTTGGATGTACGCAGAACCCGGAGTCTTTTACGGAGTGCCGTTTTCTAACTTCTCGGGTTGGCTTGCTTCCGGTTTTGCCGGAGCGGCGATTCTCGAACTCGTCATCTCGCGGTTCAGGCCGCTGCTGCCCGTCCCGATCCAGCTCACATCAAGCGCATTCTTCATTATCTTTTTCTGGACCGCGTTATCGGCGTTTGCAGGTATGATCGCTCCGGCGATGATCGGCGTGCTAGTACTTATTGGACTAGGACTCGCCTGGCGTAAATTCCATTACGCGTTCGACGACAAGATCGTGCTGGTGTACGAAAACCACGAACCTATCGGCACCGCATCGAAACTTGATGCACACAACTCCGACACGAGACTCCATCTCGCGTTCTCCGTTTTCCTATTCAATTACCGCGGTGAGCTGTTGCTTCAGCAACGCGCCCTCACAAAGAAGACGTGGCCTGGAGTGTGGTCAAATTCGTGTTGCGGGCATCTGATGCTTCACGAGTCGGTGGAGAGCGCCGCCGCCCGACGCTTGAAGGAAGAGCTGGGATTGCGCGACATTCTCTTGACGGTCGCGTTACCCGATTTTAGATACCGGGCGGAAAAAGACGGGGTTGTTGAGAACGAGCTATGCCCGGTCTTGATCGGAGTCACCGATGCACGTCCGGTTCCGAATCCGTCAGAAGTGGCAAGTGTGCGCTGGATCGACTGGAACGAATTTCTCGATTCGATCAATGATCCCGGCACCGAAATTTCACCCTGGGCGATTGAGGAAGTTCATCTCCTGGCCGAGAGCGACATTTTCCGCGAGTGGTTCGCAGGTCATGTGCCAGTCTCGGGCACGGCTCGCCCGATGTGATAATCTGGCATCGTCAAAACTTCAATCAGTTGGACAAGATCATGAAAGCCATTTTTTCAACCATATTGCTCTTCGTTCTTCTCGTTTCTCCGATCTCGCTCGTCGCGCAGAAGGGCGCGTTTACAGAGCTCAAACAGCTTCAAGGACCGCAGAATCCTCGTCTCGGATTTGTCATTCACGGCGGTGCGGGAGTCATAAAGCGCGGTTCGATGACACCCGAGAAAGAAAGGGCGTACAAGGCAAAGCTTGAAGAAGCTCTGCTCGCCGGATACCAAGCGCTGCAAGCAGGCAAGACAAGTCTCGATGCGGTCGAGATCGCGATCCGCATGCTCGAAGATTCGCCGCTATTCAACGCCGGCAAAGGTGCGGTGTTCACTGCAGACGGTAAGAACGAACTGGATGCATCGATCATGAACGGCAAAACGCTCGCCGCCGGTGCGGTTGCGGGGCTGCGCCACGTAAAGAATCCGATCACACTTGCCCGAGCCGTCATGGAAAAATCACCGCATGTGATGATGATCGGCGAGGGAGCGGAGAAATTCGCGAAGGAGCAGAACATCGAGCTTGTCGATGAAAAGTATTTCTGGACGCAGGAGCGTTGGGACGCGCTGCAGAAAATATTGCAGCAGGAGAAAGAGAAGGCCGCCACACCGCAGCCGAAAGGTACGAGCCGGAATCTTGGCGAGCTTCCCTATAACAAATTCGGAACCGTTGGAGCCGTCGCTCTCGATAAAGACGGGAACCTCGCCGCCGGCACATCGACCGGTGGAATGACGAACAAGAAATATGGTCGCGTCGGTGACGCTCCGATCATCGGCGCCGGTACTTACGCGAATAACGATAGCTGTGCGGTGTCGGCGACCGGATGGGGCGAGTTCTTTATCCGCCTCGGTGTCGCCCGCGACATTTGCGCGATCATGGAGTACCGTGCCATGCCGATCCAGACCGCGGCCGACCAGGTCATCAAACAGAAACTGCAGAAGCTCGGCGGCGACGGCGGCATTATCGGGATCGATAAGTTTTCCAATATTGCCATTTCGTTCAATTCCGAAGGAATGTACCGGGCTTACATCAACGGCGACGGAAAGCCGGTGGTGGAGATTTATAAAGATTGAGCTCTGCATTTGCGATTTTTGATTTGCGATTTGCGATCGCGTCGATGGTAAGCGACTACTCGTTCTACGCATGGTGGCCTACACCAGGGCGAGCAGATCGCAAATCGCAAATCGCAAATCGCAAATCGCAAATCGAAAATTCACTGACTATGTTAAGTGCTGAGATCATCGCCGTCGGCTCCGAACTGCTGACACCGGAGAAGACGGATACAAATGGGCTTTGGCTTACCGAGAAGCTGATGGGGATCGGTGTTGAAGTGAAGCTCAAGACTATTGTCGGTGACGACGAAGCCCGGCTCGAAGAGACGATTCGCGATGCGTTGAAGCGCTCCGACATCGTCATCACGACGGGCGGTCTCGGACCGACCGAAGACGATGTCACGCGAAAGGTCTCGGCGCGTGCTGCCGGTCGGGAACTTAAATATCACGACGACCTCGAAACCGATCTTCGCGAGCGCTTCCGGCGGTGGGGACGGGAGATGCCGGAGATAAATAAGCGGCAAGCTTTTGTGATCGAGGGCGCGATCGTGCTTCCAAATCCGAACGGCTCAGCCGTGGGAATGATGTTGAACGACACCGGAAAAATACTCGCCGTCTTGCCCGGTCCGCCGCGCGAGATGCAGCCGATGTTCGAGAACCATGTTCTCGAGACGCTCAGATCGGTAGCCGGGAATGTTTCCGTCGTCCGCCGGATCCTTCGTGTTTCCGGAATGGGCGAATCCGCGGTCGATGAGCTGATCGCGCCGATCTACAAGTCGTGCCCGGCGATTCAAACATCGATACTCTTCAATCGAACCGAGATCGAGATCCACTTATCCGCTTCCGCAACGAGCAAAGCGGCTGGGGCGGAGATGCTAGACGAACTCGCGGGAAAATTATCTAAAAAGCTCGGGTCGGCAGTTTTTGCGATGAACGGCGAGACGATGGAAGAAGTCGTCGGCAATCTTCTCAAGGCACGAAAGGAAACAGTCTCTGTCGCCGAGAGCTGTACCGGTGGAATGATCGGAATGCGTTTGACTGACATCGCCGGCTCATCGGCCTATTTCCTGGAAGGCGTCGTAACCTATTCGAACGAAGCGAAGAAGCGGGCACTTGGCGTTCCGCCGGAGATCTTGGATGAGCACGGCGCTGTAAGTGCGGAAACAGCCGAGGCGATGGCCGCAGGAATGCGACAGCGAGCAGGAACCGACTATGCCATATCGGTTACAGGGATCGCCGGTCCCGATGGTGGAAGCGAAGAAAAGCCGGTCGGGACGGTCTTTATCGGCTATTCGGATGCCGCGAAAACTAAGTCTCTTCGGATGACTCTACCGGGGGATCGCTACCTGATTCGTTGGCGCTCGAGCCAGGCCGCCCTCGATTATTTGCGGCGCCAGATATTGAAGGCAGAGTAGCAACGGAGCGTACTTTTCGCACCTCGGCCGCATCATAGATTGGGCTGTAAAACCAATATATTGCTTGCGTTTTTGGCCAAAGCAGACGAGAATTACAGCAACGCTCGCCGGACCTTTCCGCCGGAGAATGTTTTTGAAACTTAGCCAACCGCAAGACGTGTAAAAACGTCGAACGGTAGCTTTTGTTTTCCAACTCTAACTCAATCGAATTCTATTATGAAAAACTCAGTTTACGTGCGATTTTCGCTCACCCTTTTGCTGATCCTGTCGCTGATGTCGCCGATTGCGACGCTCGCTTACGGTGACGGAAAGAAATACTTCAAGCATGGGATGAAGCACGAGGTTGCGGAAGAGTGGGACGAGGCCGTGGAACAATTCGCTCTGGCCGTTGTGGAGAATCCGAAAAATCCTGAGTACAGACTGCACTTGCAGAGGTCCTTGTTCAATGCATCGCAGATGTATATGAAGAAGGGAACTACTGCTTTTCAACAAAAGGACTATGAAGGCGCGTATAACGCGTTCCGAAAAGCTTACGCGTTCGATCCGACGAATGAGCTCGCGAAATCTGAAATGGCGCGAATGGTCCGAATGCAGGAAGCGGTTCAGAAGGGTGAAGATCCCGACTCTAAAACCGACGCAAATGGAAAAGTGAAGCTGGTTCCGACTAGCTACACAGCACAGACCCCGGACTTTCAGATCCCGCAGCGTCTGGAGAAGATGCGCGACGTTCCGTTTCCCGGTGGCATTGAGCTTCAGTACATCGTCAAAGAGTTGGCAAAGGACCTTGATCTGAATGTGCTTTTCGACGCGGAGTCGAGATTGGAAAATCGTAAGATCAGGATCGAGTTGAAAAACGTAACCGCGGCAAAGGCCCTCGATTATATTTTCCTTCAGGAGAATCTTTTCTTCCAAAAGGTCGGACCGAGGACGATACTTGTCGCAACGGGTAACCGCCGCACGAATTTTCAGCAGTTGATATTGAGGACGTTCTACCTCGCGAACGCCAACCCCAAAGACGTCAAAACGATCATTACCTCGGCCATCCCGGCACAGCCCGGCCGTAGCCAGACGATCGTAATCGAAGACGCGACGACCAACAGCCTCACAATTCGCGATACCGAAGAGAACATTCGCCTGTTTGCGAAACTCATCTCGTCGCTCGACAAAGATCGTGCCGAGGTGGTGATGGATGTTGGAATTTACGAGGTAAATAAGAACGACTTGCTCCGGTTGGGGAACCAAATCGGCGGAATCGGAGGAAATCAGCTTAATAACCTTGGCGGCTCAAGCCAGTTTCTCGGCCCGGCAACCGGTGCTTTTGGCGTGGGTGCTTTGACAAGCATAGCTGCGGGCCTTTTGATCCCGTCCACTGTCATCAGCGCATTTCAGAGTAAGAACAAGACAAAGCTTCTGGCCTCAACGCAGATCCATGCCTTTAACAACGAAGATTCGTCAGCGCGTATCGGACAACGCGTGCCGGTCCAAACGGCCCAGTTCGTTGGCGTCGGCAGCACCACACCGGGTAGTAACGGAGTTGTCTCGAACGTAATCAATTATGAGCAGACCGGTCTGACGCTCAAGTTCAAACCCATCGTCTTCCCGAATCAGGATGTGCAGGTGGCCATGGAAATTGAGTCTAAGGACGTAGCGACCGGCGGTACCGCTGAGAATCCGATCTTTACCGAGCGTACGATCAAAGGAACGGCCCGCGTTCAAAACAACAAGACACTTCTTTTGGCGAGCGTCGCTCAGGATGTTCAAGGTGACGGCCGCGCCGGCCTTCCGATACTGGGCTGGCTCCCGATCGTCGGACGGTTCTTCAGCACGCCTACGCAAGAGAACAGACAGATAGATATCGTGATAGCCGTGACGCCGCGCGTCATAAGGGCACCGGCCATACTTCCCGAGGACGAAGTGGAACGACCGACCGGCAGTCTCGCAACGCCGACGAGCGGCTCGCTCGAGGCGATGATAATTCAGGAAGAGCGCGATGAAATGCTGGCCGCTGCCCGAAGGCTTCCGACGACGGCCAACGTTCAGCTTCCGGATCGTCAGATCGAGAAACCGTCGTATGTTCGAACCGGCGCTGGATCAACTCCTGCAACCACGGCCCCCGAGACGGCTGCGTCTCAGAAAACGGACGGCATGGCAATGAATCTCGTGCCGATCGACAGCGGTGTAAAGACGCTTCAGATCAGGCCGACGTCCGATACTTCAAAGGCGGTTGAAAGTGCGGACCCTTCAACACCTAAAGTCGAGATCACACTTGGATCGGACATCCCGACCATGAAAGCCGGCGAGAAGATGAAGATTCCGGTAAATGTGAAAAGCAGCGGACCGTTCCGCTCGTCTGTGCTCGGATTGAGATTCGATAATAAAAAGCTCGCGGTACGTACGGTGACGTTCGGTGACGTTTTCGGTTTGGGTATTGCCAACTCCGTAGTTCCTCCTTTCCTGAATCAGAACGGAAAGATGTTCGTTTCACTTTCCCCGGCTGACCAGGCTCTTACCGGGACGCAGGGAGTTCTTGCGTATGTCGAAATCGAAGCACTCGTCGATGGAATGCCGGAGATCGCTTTGGACAAAGAGGTATTGAACTTCCTTGCTGCGGACGGCAAGAATTTCGCGATCAAGTTTTAGCGATTTGTGATTTCTGCCGTGAATCATCAGGCAAAAAAATTATCGACTGTTTGCGGTTTCACTCTTTTTGAGCTGGTAATAACTCTGACCGTTCTGGCAATTCTCATTATGGGAACCTTGCCGTTAGCTCAAAATGCGGTCAAGCGGGAGCGTGAGAACCGCCTTCGCGAAACCCTGCGGCAGATCCGCACGGCGATTGACGAATTCAAGCGCGACACTCTCGGTGCCTGCCCAGCCGGAACGACCAACAATCCTATCGGCGGCCGACCTCAGCCGGTGCCCGCCGATCCACGAAGTCGTGTGGTGATCGACGATTGCTCTATCTTCGACACTGAAAACCTCGATCGCTATCCTCCTGATCTTGAAGTCCTGGTCGACGGCGTCAAAGTCCGCCAGCGGGGCTTGAACTTGACCAGTGGCGGGGCATTTGACACGAAGAACGCGACGGAGATGAACAGTCCGACCGAAGAAACGATAAAGGTTTATCTTCGAGAGATGCCGGTCGATCCGATGACTGGTGAATCGAACTGGAAGTTGCGATCGTCCTATCAGGCAAAGGATGACGACAGCTGGGACGATGTAAATGTATTCGACGTCCGCTCAGCGTCTGACGAAGAAGCCTTGAATGGAGATAAATATAGTGACTGGTAAGATGATTGCGGATTTGGGATCGCGGATTGCGGATTTGTCGTTCAGGAAAAAACACTGTGCGGCTCCGGCTTCTGCAGTGGGCTCTGAAATCCGCAATCCGCAATCCGCAATCCGCAATCAGAATGGTTTTTCCTTGCTCGAGTTGATGATCGCGATGTTCATCATGATCATCCTGCTTTCGGTTGCGGTACCGACCTATCAGCGAAGCGTCCAACATGCTCGCGAGACGGTCCTAAAAGAGAACCTGTGGCAGATGCGACGGGCCATCGATCAGTTCACCGCCGACAAGGGAAAGATGCCGAAGTCGGTCGAAGAATTAGTCGAAGGAAAATATCTGCGAGACACCAAATAAATTATTCTTTTCATTTATTCTCCAGTCAATGCCTGCCAGGGGCATGACAAATACGCCAAACAATTCATTGTTGATATAAAGGCCGAGTTTCCAGGTAAGTTTTTCATTTCTTTTGTTGCTGAGGATGAAAGCTCCGCCAACCTGCATGTTTGTTTTTCTGTTAATACTGCTGTCATTCATTCTTACAATGCCGGTAAGTAAAATGCTCCATTTGGTATAGGGAATAGTTTTGGAAAGTGAAACCGGCAGTGCAACACTATAATAGTTTTGCCGGTTATTGTTATTAATTTTTGATGACCATGCTTCAAAAAAAGGGCTGAAGATAACAGCATCTTTTTTATTGTTGAACTGTACAGGCAGATTGGCTCCAATACCATAATACCGGATATGTACATCGTTTTTATTTTGGTTTACCAAACCTGCATTGGGGCTGGTGCTGTACTTAAGATTCACAATATCTAAGTAAGGTTGTGCGATAGTTTTATATGAAAAAAGCGATGCGGTAATTACAGTAGTTGTAAAAATCAAATGTCTTCCTGCTTTAATTCGTGCTGAGCCGTTTTTGCAGATGATCACTACAGAAATGTTCATGAAATTTAATTAAGAGATGAAGAACAATTTATTTTCCAAGCGGTATTTGTAATGTAATACCTGTTATATCCTGACTCACATTTGAAGGTACACCAAAGCCCGTTTTTTGGTTACTGATCATAAGTTTGGCTTTTTGTTTGTAGGCACTTGCCATGATCATAAAGGGAATGCTTACAATTCCGGAAACTGCACCGGCAACCGTAAGAACACCAGCGGCTGAAGAGCCGTTATCATTGATTCCATAATCTGCGTTGGCCAATCAGTATGCCTATACCTGAAAGGACTACACCTCCAATAAGTGTTGACCATCCTACTATTCGATAGTTTTTGCTACGGTGCTGGTAAAAATCATGATCTTTATCGGGGCCATAGTGATCGGGTGAGTAGAATAAAACTGGTGTTGATGTATTGTAAAGAGCAGTTCCGGTAAATTGACTTTTCTGTTGGGCCATTATCTCCGTCTGAAAAGAGAATATCAAACCCAGAATTAAAATGGATTTTTTCATAATTGTAAGTTTTAATTTGCAAGAATAGGTTAATTAAAAAAAGGAAGTACTGGAGACCACGATAGCAGCTACAACCACGCCCAATACAAGCACAGTTGCACCAATTGCAATACCTGTTCCCATAGCATGACTATTTCTGGTTTTTATTTTATTTTTTTCAATTATTTCTGCTTTTTGTATATTTTCCAAAATAAGTGTATATGCTCCTGTATTTGTTATGCTACCCGGAGCTATATAAATATGCACTTCATTTAAAACTGCTGTTTCATCATCATCCGTATAGCTTTTTCTTTTATATTTCATTTTGCCATTCGATCCATTACTAACATGAAGTTTATGTTCAAAGGGTAGTTCTGCTAATGTGCATTGTACGTTTTTACGGTCATTGCTGATGGATATATTTTTCATGGCAAGCGCATCATTGCCATTACGCAGGATGTAATACTTACTGCTATCCCGAAAATCGTTGAAACTGACTGCATTTGTTGGTTCCGAAGCAGTGATTGCCTGGTAATAATTACTGCATGATGAGCATGTACCAAGAACCAGAATTGCGATTAATAACTTTTTCATGATTTTTGTTTAGGTTGCTGAATAAATTATTTTCCAATGGATATGGCCATGGTAATGCCGGTAATATGCTTACCTACATTTGGAGGTACCCCAAAACCGGTTTTTTGGCTGCTAACCATTAAATTGGCTTTGCGTTTATTAACAGAAGCCATTATAGTAAAAGGTATACTGCTGAGCATGGCAGCTGCCCCAACAACAATCAATGCAGTGGCTGCATCTGCTTTGTTTTCTTTTTCGCTACTGTTCTCAAATATGATATCATAGTCCTTTGGAAAAGTTAAGGCGCCAATGCCCGCAATTACAAGGCCACCGCCTACTAAGCAAAAAGAAGCAATTCTGTTATTACGGCTTTTTTTCAGGTAATAAGCCTGATCATGTACAGGTTTAGGGTCAGGATTTAACCGGAACTCATTTTTTAAAGGCAAAGTATAGCTTGTATTCAAATCCATGTTGCCTGCAGTTAGCCCACTTGCAGCTGTTTCATTGTGCGGTTGTGTAGTGTTTAACTGTTGTGCATTAGTTGCCCATGAATTACTTAAAACTATTAAAGCAACAGTGATGATCTTTTTCATAATT
>JANMUW010000149.1:0-1801 GCA_031392105.1 Acidobacteriota bacterium
CGACCTTTTCTAACCACAGAACACACGGAACGCACGGAAAAGAAAAGAACACGGAAGCCTACAGTTATGACTGCGTGTGCTTCGTAGTTGTGGATTTAAGACTGGAACGAGGATTCGCACTAGTCAACACGAAACAAGAAAATCAGATCCGATTGCGAGGTCTGCCCCGACGTTTTGACACAGGCTCTGAAGCCCGTTGCAATTCATATATCGAACTCTAACGTAACTCGATCCGCATCCGCATTCCGTACTTCGGCCGCAGGGTGATCAGCGGCTGGAGGCCGATCTTCTGCTCCGGAACCAACCGCGGACGCCATCGACGTGCGATGGTCGCGAGCAGCAAGATGCCTTCGGTCCACGCGAAAGCCTCGCCGATGCATCGGCGAACGCCGCCGCCGAATGGAAAGTAGATATTCTTTTGCCCGGCTTCCTTAACACTTTGTGATTCCCAGCGTTCGGGAATGAATTCACCTGGGCGTTCCCAAAAGCGTGGATCGCGCCCGATGACATACGGACTGACAAGAACGAGTGAGCCTTTCGGGATCGCGAATCCACCGAACTCGTGTTCCTCGATCGCAAGCCGGCCAATCGCCCACGCGGGCGGGAAGAGCCGCATCGATTCTGCCATGACGCATTCCGTAAATTTTAGATCCGGCAGGTCCTCCATTGTTGGTGAGCGATCCGCGACCACGCGATCGAGTTCCTCGTGCAGCTTCGCTGACTTTTCAGGATTCTGCGAGAGCAGGTACCACGTCCACGTGAGCGCATTCGCTGTCGTCTCATGCCCGGCGAGAAATAAAGTCAGAGCCTCATCGCGGATCTGCACATCAGTCATCGATCCGCCATCGTCGTCGTCTCTTGCGGCGAGCAGCATCGAAAGCAGGTCGCCCATGTCCTCGCCGGATCTTCGACGCTCGTCGATAATTCCGTAGATCACGGAATTGAGGGTCGCCCGTGCTCGATTGAATCGACGGGTTTGCGGCAGAGGCAATTTTTGCAGCCATTCGGAATAGGGAAGCAAAAGAAAATTAAAGAGTTTGCTGACAGTCGTCATCGCGTGCCCGACGTCGTCCGCGTCGTCTTCGACATTTGCGCTGAACAGCGTCTTCCCGACGATCTGCAGCGTGAGATGCATCATCTCTTTATCGATGTCGCGAACGTCGCCGTCCGCCCATGTCTGCGACATCCTGTCTGCAAACTCGACCATCGATTTTGCGTATTCGGCGATCCTCGTGCGATGGAATGCCGGCTGGATCATCCTTCGCTGCCGAAGATGGAACTCGCCTTCGCTTGTAAGCAATCCCTCGCCGAGCAGGTTCTTCGCTCGCTGCAGTGCTCGGCCCTTCATGAATTTATGCGCATTGACAACGAAGAGGTCGCGGGCGAGATCCGGGTGATTGAGAAAGTACCCGGCCTGCGAGCCCATACGAAAATAGGAAACGTCACCGAGCTTGGATTGAGCCGTAAGAAAACCGGTCGGGTCGCTCCGGAATTTTCGAAAATGTCCGCCGATGAGGTTTGGCTTCTGAGAAGGGGGAAGTTCCATTGCAAATGATTATCTCAGGAAATGTATTTGAGTCACGCCGGATTGTGAGAGTTTGAAAACTCAGCCGTTGTACAGCAGTCGAGGGCTTTGAGCGGGCCCGAGACGGAGTTCTGCTCTGCCATCCTGGTTTACCGTGAGGTAGTTTTTCCGTGCGGGCTTTCTTTTCGTGTGTTTCGTGTTTTTGTATGTTTGTAATGCGGCTCCTTCGTGTGTTTCGTGCATTTCGTGGTTCGGCTTTCAAAAAGCAAACCACGA
>JANMUW010000342.1:0-3711 GCA_031392105.1 Acidobacteriota bacterium
CCTGAAAACGACGTTGCGACGTTTGAAAAAGTCGCGGCCTTTGCGGCCAACTGGGGTCATCTCGGCCGACTTCGATCCGTTTTCCCGTAGGAACGCCTGAGCTGCCTTGATGACGTTGGCGTTGAAAGCACCGGCAAGGCCTTTGTCAGCGCTGACAAGGACGATCAGGTATTTCTCATCTCCACGTGCGTCGAGCAACGGATGCGAGAATTCGTCGGCGACCTTTGCACTCAGACCGCCGAGGACCTCCGACATCTTTTGCGCGAACGGCCGCGAGGCAACCACGCGATCCTGTGCGCGTTTAAGTTTTGCAGCGGCGACCATCTTCATCGCCTTCGTGATCTGCTGTGTGTTCTTGACCGACTTAATACGTCGGCGCATGTCCAACAAACTTGCCATACTTGTTAGTGGTAAGTGCTAAACGGTAAGTGGTGAGTTCGATATCTAAAACTTACCGTTTACCACTTACCGTTTACCGTTCTTATGCTGCAGCCGCACCTGCCTTTGCCCACCGGGTCGCCTTGAAATCCTCGATCGCTTCTCTCATCGAAGCCTTGAGATCGTCGTCGATACTCTTCTTATCGCGAAGCGTCGTCATCACAGCCGGATGCGAATTCTGGATGAACACGGTAAGTTCTTCCTCAAATCGCTTCAAGTCTTCAACAGAGACGTCATCGGCCAGGCCATTCGTCACGGCCCAGATGATCACGACCTGCTTTTCGACTTCCATCGGCTGGAACTGGCCCTGCTTCAGGATCTCGGTCAGACGGCGGCCGCGTTCGAGCTGCGACTGCGTCGATTTATCGAGGTCCGAACCGAACTGCGCGAATGCCGCTAGCTCGCGGAACTGAGCAAGGTCGATACGAAGAGTACCTGCAACCTGCTTCATCGCCTTGATCTGTGCCGAACCACCCACACGGGAAACTGAGTTACCCACGTTGATGGCGGGACGCACACCCGAGTTGAACAGATCGGATTCGAGGAAGATCTGGCCGTCGGTGATCGAGATAACGTTCGTCGGAATATATGCCGAGATATCGCCGGCCTGCGTCTCGATGATAGGCAGCGACGTCAGCGACCCCCCGCCACGAGCGTCGGACATCTTCGCCGCACGTTCGAGCAAACGTGAGTGGAGATAGAAGACGTCTCCGGGATACGCCTCGCGGCCCGGCGGACGGCGTAGCAGCAGCGAGATCTCGCGATACGCCGCGGCTTGCTTCGAAAGATCGTCGTAGATCGTCAATGCATGACGGCCGTTGTCTCGGAAGAATTCGCCGATCGCGCAACCGGAATACGGAGCAAGAAACTGCATCGCCGCCGGATCAGATGCAGTCGCCGTAACTACTACCGTGTAGTCCATCGCGCCGTAAACTTCCAGCTTCTTTACAACCTGTGCAACGGTCGACGCCTTTTGCCCGATAGCGACGTAGACGCAGATAACGTCCTTGCCTTTCTGATTGATGATCGTGTCGATCGCGACCGCGGTTTTTCCCGTCTGCCGATCGCCAATGATCAACTCACGCTGGCCACGGCCGATCGGGACCATCGCATCGATCGCCTTCAGACCGGTCTGAAGCGGTTCCTTCACCGGCTGTCGATCGATGATACCGGGTGCAATTCGCTCAACCGAATTGTAAGTGTCGGTAATGATCTCGCCTTTGCCGTCGATAGGATTGCCGAGCGCGTCGACGACGCGTCCGATCATCGCATCTCCGACAGGTACGCTCATGATGCGCTTAGTACGTTTAACTTCGTCGCCTTCCTTGATCGTCTGGAAATCTCCGAATAGCACGGTACCGACCTTGTCTTCTTCGAGATTGAGGGCGAGGCCGCGGACGCCGTGCGGAAACTCGAGCAGCTCGCCGGCCATGACCTTTTCAAGGCCGTGGATCTCGGCGATACCGTCGCCAACCTTGATGACGGTTCCAACCTCGTCGACTGTCATGCTCGTATCGAAGTTCTCGATCTGAGCACGGATGATTTCATTAATTTCGTCTGCTTTAATTGCTTCCATTTATTTAGTGGTGAACGGTAAGTGGTTAACGGTGAGTATCTTTTTTCACTCACCGTTTACCGTTAACCGTTAACAAGTTCTTCTCTAAGATTCTTTAATTGAGTTTTGACCGAGCCGTCGTAGACGGTCGAGCCGATCCGTGTGACAACGCCGCCGATAAGCTCCGGATCGACCGAGAACGCAAGCTTTACCTGCTTGCCCGTAAGCTTTTCAAGATTCGCTTTCAATTCGTTTCTCTGAGCATCGGCAAGCTCTCGTGCTGAGGCGATTTCCGCCGTGACGACGCCGCTGCGTTCTTCCAGAACAGAATCGAAGCGCTCCATGATCGCGCCCAGGACCATCAAACGGTCATTGTGAACCAAAACGCGAAGAAAGTTCGCCGTCGTCTTTGAAGGCCTGGCCTTCGCAAGAAGATCTTCGAGCACGCGCTCTTTTTTCGAATGCCCGATCGACGGATTGCTGAACGCTCTCTCCAGATCACCATTCGCGGTCATCTGACCCCACATTGTCAGTTCGGCTTTGACGGTTACAGCGTCGCCCGTCTTGAGCACGACATCCGCCAGTGCAGTTGCATACCTGCGTGCGATCGTTTCGACACCCATTAGTTCAAACCTCCGATCGACTGAATGCCCGACTTAACTAACGCGGCATCGTTATCAGAATTGATCTTCCCGCGAAGTTGCTCTTCCGCCAATCGAACGCTTTCTTCCGCAGAAAATCGTCGCAGCTCGGCCTTGATCTGCTGGGCGAGCCGATTGATCTCGCTTTCTGCCTGTTCGCGCATTTTGCCGATCTCAAATTCGGTCTGCTTGATAATGTTCTTTTTTTCCGCTTCGGCTTCGTCGCGTGCGTGCTTCAATATCGCAGCCTTCTCAGCATTGATCGCGGCGAGCTTTGCTTCCGCAGCCGTGAGCTGTGCGACGGCTGCCTTCTTTTCTTCCTCGGCCTTGATCAGCTCCGCACGGATCGCCTCACGCTTCGCCATGAAGGCGTCACTAAGCGGCTTTTTCAGTACGTATACCAGCCCTGCAACAAAGATCGCCAGATTGACGAACTTCCAGGCCTCGAAGCCGGGATAATTGAGATACTTGTTGTAAAACTCGGTGAAGCCGCCGCCGGACGCGTGGCCACCGGCCTCGGCCAACAGAAAAATTGCGTTGTAGAAAAAAGCAAACATACTTCGCTACGCCTTCAGAATATTGCTAGTGATCTTGTCAGCCATCGCCTCGGCTTCCTTCCCAATGACAGACTTCGCTTCCGCCGCCAGTTGCTGGATCTGCTCTTTTCCGGAAGTCAGCGACGCGGTCGTTTCTCTCTTTGCCTCGGCGATCTTCGCCTGCCGCTCACCTACAGCGGTCGCACGCTCGTTTTCGACCAACTCGTAACCCTCGCTTCGCGCAGCCAGCAGCTCGCGGCTGTATTTAGCCTGTTTCTCGCTAACATCGCTGAGGATAGCCTCGGCTTCGCTGCCGTGGCCGCCTTTATGCTTTTCGCGAGATTCGAGGACGCGGTTGATCGGCCGGAAAAATGTCCGGTTGAGGATCCAGATCATCAGCAGGATCAACGCAATGTGTATGAAGAGTGTGCCGTCCGGAAAGAGCTGGATCGATTCGGCAAATGCCAGCAAAACCATATTTTCTTAAACTACTATCGCTTTATGAAAACCCGCGAAAATCGAGCTAATCTCAAAACATAAG
>JANMUW010000242.1:0-1871 GCA_031392105.1 Acidobacteriota bacterium
TATCGCCATCGCCCGAGACACCAAAATAGATCAGATCGCGGTTCGCGAGATTCGCCCCCGTCGCCACCGACGGCATCCGCCCATGCACCGAATTGAACCCGTGCGAATTCGACAAAAAATACGCCGGCGATTTCGAAGAGCAGCCGATGCCCGAGAGCTTCGCCACCTTGTGCGGCTCGATGTTCAACTCCCAGCACGCCTGCACGATCGCCGCGTTGATCGAATCATGCCCGCACCCCGCACACAGTGTGGAGAGCGAGCCTTCGTAATAGTCGACGGTGTACCCGAGGTCATTCTTCGGCAGTGCCGGATGTCGAAATGTAGATCGTACGTAAGTCATAATGTTGAATCTGTCACTTCGTCCCGATCGAGCCAAGCATTCGTAAACGTTTCCGGATTCTGAAGTGCCGCTCGAACGGTTGTTGCCCAGTCCTTCGACCCGATTATAACTGCAATAGATGATTGAAACGAATTCTCAAAAGCAGGATCGGGCCACATCGTGTTTAGAAAAAACCAGAGGGCTTCTTCAAGCGGGTCGCGTTCGTGCCAGGTCGTCATGATAACAGCGCCGGTACTTTCGAAATATGGGTCACACGTATCGATGGTGTCATGAACCCACTCACACGACGGTCCCCAACAACAAAAATAGACGCATCCTGCATCGATAAGCGGCTGTACCACCGATACGACTTCCTGTGTATTGCTGCGACTTGCATCCCAGACGAGGATGCAGCCGAAGTGCGGGGAGCCCAGATCGAATGTCGTCGGGATTTCGTCTGATGAATGAAGATCGAGAAGGTATAGCTGCCGGTCGTTGACCGAATCAAAGGATCCACTCTCGACGTTACCTGTTAGGCGGCCTCTTTCCACTAGTTCAGAGTAACGCGTTTTGATTTAAAAGATGAGTCCGCGCGCCGACGGGCAAACCGAGGAACGGTCTTGCTGTTCGCTGGACCGCGTAGCGGTCAACGCGTTTAGCCGTGGCCTTCAGGCCACGGTGCGGGCGACAAAATGATGGCGTCGCGTAGCGACCGCATGCATCTTCAATTGCCGCTGACGCGGCAAGATTCGCCTGACTTGCCCCGTGGCCTAAAGGGCCACGGCTAAACGCACTCGGTCGCTACGCGACGCGATCCGAGCGGGGCTACTGCCAACATCATGGACTTAATACATCGGCTGGAACGAGCTTGCACTTAGCGTTGCCATGTCCTCGTACGTCTTCCAGCGGAGATCGACTATCTCTTGCGCGAGCTGCATGAGGCGTTCTGCTTCGGTGGGGTTGGACGTGACCAGGCTCTTGTACCGGAGCTCGTTGTAGGCGTATTCACGCAGCGAGATCGTCGGCCTTGGCGAATCGAGAACGAACGGGTTCTGTCCGTTCTTGCGGAGGATCGGATTGTAGCGGATCAGCGGAAAGTACCCGCTCGCAACCGAGAGCTTTTGCTGGTCGAGACCCTTTTCCATTTCTATTCCGTGAGCTATGCAATGGCTATAGGCGAGAATGAGCGACGGGCCCGGGTAGGCTTCCGCCTCGCGAAGAGCTAGGAGTGTCTGCTGAGGATTCGCACCCATCGCGATCTGCGCAACATAAACATTCCCGTAAGAGATCGCCTGCAGAGCGAGGTCTTTCTTTCCGACTCGTTTGCCGGCGGCGGCGAACTTGGCCGTGGCGGCCGTCGGAGTGGCCTTTGAACTCTGACCACCTGTGTTCGAGTAAACTTCGGTGTCGAGAACGAGGACATTGATGTTGCGGCCGCTCGCCAACGCGTGGTCGAGACCACCCGAGCCGATATCGTAGGCCCACCCATCACCGCCGATCAGCCACACACTCCGCCGGACGAGGTGGTCGGCAAGCGACGACAAATGCCGCG
>JANMUW010000281.1:0-6559 GCA_031392105.1 Acidobacteriota bacterium
GGTAGGTTTTCCATTGCGGATTGCAGATTGCGGATTTTGCGGTAGCCAGCGACCTAAGAGTGGATTGAAATTGCGACGTTGTCAGATCGAAATCCGCAATCCGCAATCCCAAATCCGCAATCGTCAAACTTCCTTATATTCCGAATCGACGTCCTCGCTCGACAGAGCGACGCGATAATTTTTCGACTGCTTCTGCGAGGTAATAAGCAAGTCCGTCTTGGTCTTCAGCAGGTCCGCACGGTTATATACCGAAAGCTCGAAGTTGTAGCCGTGAGTGATCGCATCCTTCGGGCAGGCCTCCACGCAAAATCCGCAAAAGATGCAGCGTCCGTAATCGATGTTATAGACCTTTGCATACCGCTCGTCGCGGCCGATGCGTTCTTCGTAGGGCCGCGGGTCAGTCTCGGCTTCAATGTATATGCAGTCCGAAGGGCACGCCGCTGCGCACAAGTAGCATGCGACACATTTTTCCTTGCCCGCTTCGTCGACATGAAGAAGATGCTGGCCTCGATACCTTGGCTGGACCGTTATCGGAACATCCGGATATTGAACCGTCCACTTCGCACGCGGGATCTCAGAGATCGTGCGCTTCATTCCCTTGATTACGGCAACCGTCGACTGAATAACGTCTGAAATAAGTGACATACCTGACTAGCCCAGGCCGCCCATGCTGCCTAACGCGGCAAGCCCGACGACAAAAATAATGTAGATCCAGTACAACAGACCAAGGAGAAGAAATACACCGCCCGTGATCATGCCAGCAATTGCGAGCCCCTTACCGCCGTAGTTTCTCGGGTCATTGTTCGCGTTCTTCATCCCCATGTATCCCGTTATCAAAGCCGCGATCCCTGTTATGGGCGAGATGTAGCAGCACAACGAGAGTATCCCGAGCACGAGCGAGATAATAGGAAGCGTCTGATTGACGCTGCCGGTCCCAGCTGCCGGTGGCTGGAAAGGCGTGTTCTGTCCGATGGGCTGATTCTGCCAACCTGCATCCGGAGCCGGAGGCGGTGTCCACTCAGCTTGCGCGATCGGAGCACTAGCCGGTTGATCGAACGGGTTGAAAGCCGGTTCTTCGCGATAGGGTTCGGGTTCGGCGAACGACGGAGCGGGAGGAGGCTCGTATGTCGATGGCTTCGGGTCATCGAACGGAGACGGGATCGGCGGCACGCTACTCGATCCAAGCTCCGATGGTGAAAACGGCGATGGTGGCGGTGCCGGATCGCTGAATCGCGGCTGTTCGGGTTCGACCAGCGGAGGAATATCAATTACTTGGTCGTCCCGAGCATCCATCTCGGCACGGATCTCGCGTTCCGACGCGTACATCGTCTTCGCCGGATCGGATTCGGCCGGAAGATCGAGAACATCTTCCGATTGTTCAGGCAACGACGTCGCGGCCGCGAAGTCTTCGGGCCGTGCAACCATTGTTTTGTAAGGATCGACTGGAGCGTCTTCGACCAAAGGCGTTCCGTCCGATTGGCAAAAACGCATGTTGTCGTCAAAAGTCTTATCGCAGGTCGGGCATCGTTTCATAGATTTTCTTCAGAGCTCCCCTCCTTACAAAGGAGGGGAGGCAGCCGCCTCGGCTGACGGGGTGGTTCTTCTAAAACTGCCTACGCATATCGCCCTTGCTTACGCGCGGGCTTCTGCATCTTTATACCTTTCCGCTTAAACTAACTCAAGTTTACTAAAGAAATAGCTGATCTCGATGGCGGCGTTCTCATCCGAGTCGGAGCCGTGGACCGCATTCTCACCGATCGATGATGCGAAGTCTTTTCGAAGGGTTCCATCGGCCGCCTCAGCAGGATTAGTCGCGCCCATCAGATCGCGCCACGCCTTCACTGCGCCATCTTTCTCGAGTGCAAGCACCACGCACGGCCCGCTCGACATGAACTCGGTGAGCTCTTCGTAAAACCCCTTACCGGCGTGAACGGCATAAAAACCTTCAGCCTGTTTCTTTGCCTGGTGAATTAACTTCATCCCGCGGATCTTAAATCCGTTGGTCAATATACGATCGATGATCTTCCCCTGATTACCGGCGCGCACCGCGTCCGGCTTTATGATTCCAAATGTTAATGTGCTCATTTTTTACGAGTATCTTGTTTTCCCTTAGTTCTTTCTAATGCAAATTTAGCGTTAACGCACCGACCTGCTTGTACATCTCCATGAAGTTGAATTCGTTCCACGCCTCGATGATCTTGCCGTCCTGCACGCGAACGATGACCATGCCCGTGAATTCGACCGGTTGATTCGTCGGGGAAACGCCGATGCCGTGGCCGCTGAGTGAACCCGTAACGCGGCAGCGAACGGCGATCTTGTCGCCCTCGACAACGGTATCTTCGACGTGAACTTTCAGATCGGGATAAGCCGACACGAATGCCCGGTGGAAAGTCTTGAAATTTTCCGGCCCGACAATCGGTTCGGAGCCGAGCCCGTGACCTACTCCGTCTTGCGCAAACATCTCATCAATCGCGGCCTCGTTCTGACTATTCCAGACCTGGTCGAACCATCGATGTATGAATTCAGCTTCAGCCATAAGGTCTCCAAAAGATTCTCTTCGGGCTTCGCCCGCCGATGAGCGGAAGGGCTTTGCCTTTCCGTCACGTGCACAATAGACCTATGCGGCTAAGCCGCCGCTCGGAGGCGTAGCCTCCTACTTATTTGGAGTCGCGCCGGAAGGGCACAGCCCTTCCGCTCATCGGGCGGCAAAGCCGCGCAAAAACAATCAGGCTTAGGCCGCTGCTTTCGAACCCAAAACTTCTACGATCGCCTGCCCGATATCCGCGGGCGATTGAACGACTCGGATTCCGGCTTCGGTCAAGGCCTTCATCTTCTCCGCAGCAGTTCCCTTTCCACCGGAAATGATCGCACCCGCGTGACCCATTCTGCGTCCCGGAGGAGCCGTCTGTCCCGCAATGAATGCGACGATCGGTTTTGTCACATTATCTTTTGCATACTCGGCCGCGTCTTCTTCAGCGGTTCCGCCGATCTCGCCGATCATGACGATCGCGTCAGTCTCATCATCGGCTTGAAATAATTTCAGCGCGTCGGTGTGGGTCGTTCCGATGATCGGATCGCCGCCAATGCCAATAGCAGTCGATTGTCCGAGACCAAGCGCCGTCAATTGTCCGACGGCTTCGTAGGTCAGCGTTCCCGAACGCGAGACGACACCGATCCGTCCTTCCTTATGAATATGTCCGGGCATGATCCCGATCTTGCATTTCCCGGGAGAAATAATTCCCGGGCAGTTCGGACCGATCACGCGAGTGCTCCGATCGCGGAGATATTCTTTCGCTTTGACCATATCCTCGACCGGAATCCCTTCGGTAATGCAGACGACGAGCGGCAACCCCGCGTCGCCCGCTTCCATGATCGCGTCCGCAGCAAACGCCGGCGGCACGTAGATCACGGACGCATTCGCGCCCGTTTCTCTGACGGCTTCGGCGACGGTGTTGAAGACCGGTATACCTTCGTGGGTCGTGCCACCTTTTCCAGGCGTGACGCCACCGACAACGTTCGTCCCGTAGTCACGCATCTGAAGCGTGTGAAACGTGCCCTCTTTGCCGGTGATGCCTTGCACAATAAGGCGTGTGTTCTTATCGACTAAAACTGCCAAAGCGGTTTTCTCCTACGGTCTGAAATAAGTTGAAAGTATAGCAGGTGGAAATGCGGATTGCGGAACGCGGAGTGCGGAATTCAAAGCCTAAATCCCGAAAACTTCCTCGACATCGTATATTTTTTGAACCTTTTTGACGACCGATACGTTTGCACTGATGTCCAAGACGTCGGGTTTCGGTATAGCGAACGTTCAACGCCAATCCAAAATCCAAAATCTAAAATCCAAAATTGAAATGCGGCAGCTTTATTCATTTTATTCCGACGCTTTCTGGATCGCCATAAAATCGATCCTCGAACACAAGCTGCGCGCGTTCCTGACCTTGATCGGCATCATCATCGGCGTTGCCGCCGTGGTAGTCGTCGGTGCCTCGATCAGCGGTCTCAAGACATATGTAGTTGAAACCGCGTCCAAGGTGCTCGGCTCGAACCATTTCATGATGACCCGGATGGCGTCGATGGGACGCATGGCGGACGAAGAGTTCGAACGGAAAAACCGGCAGAACAAGGACATCAAGTGGGAGGAGTACGAATACGTCCGAGACAATTGTGAGCTCTGCTCTGAAGTTGGGGCGCAGATCAATTCAGGAACCGATATTACCCAGGACGGTATCGAAATGCCGTCGACCCGAATCATGGGCGTCACAGCGAACATGGTCGACATCGAAGATAAGACGATCGAGGAAGGCCGCTTCATGACGGATGACGAGTCATCCCGAATTACGTATGTCGCCGTGATCGGATACGACGTAAAGGAAAAGTTCTTTCCTAACAAGTCGCCGATCGGTGAGCAGATCAAGATACGCGGCATTCCGCTCCGCATCATCGGTGTCGAAGCAAAGCGCGGCTCGTTCTTCGGAGATTCTCAGGATCGTCATGTTTATATTCCCATCACGCTTCACGGCCAGATATTTATCCGGACTGGTGGAATTCAACTCCACGGAAAGACAGTCACAAAAGAAAATTTCAAGGAATCGATCGAAGAGGCCCGGCAGCTTATGCGAAATCGTCGGCAGCTCCTCGGCAGTGAAGAAGATACTTTCAGCGTCGTTAACGTCGACGAGTTCAATTCGCAGATGGACCAGATCACCGGAGCCATTGCGGCGGTTGTAGTACCGATCACCCTGATCATTCTCGTCGTCGGTGGAATCGTCGTGATGAACATCATGCTCGTATCCGTCACCGAACGGACGTTTGAAGTGGGTCTCCGCAAAGCGCTCGGTGCAACACGTAAACAGATTTTGCTCCAGTTCCTCATCGAGTCCGCAGCTCTGTGCGTAGTCGGAGGCTTTCTGGGACTGATGCTCTCCGTCGTGGCGACACAGGCTGTTGGATACGCCCTCGGTATCACGATGACCATCACGCCCGGATACGTGATCATGTCGGTCGCGGTGTCGAGCATTATCGGAATTCTCGCCGGCCTCTATCCGGCATGGAAAGCTGCACGGCTCGATCCGATCGTTGCGTTGACGCAAACTTAGTTAATGATGAGTGGTGAACGGTGAACGATGAATTGCCGCAGCTTCTTCATTCACCATTCACCATTCACCGTTCTCCATTAGTCTTATGAAGATCTCGACATCGTTACCGGTTGAAGTCATGAAGATGGCGCTCGACAGCATTGCCGGGCACAAGTTCAGGTCTGCGCTTACTATTCTCGGCATCGTCGTTGGGATCATCACGGCAGTGGTCGTGGCGTCGATCTTAACCGGGATGCGCCAGAGTATCGTCTCCATAGTCGAAGAGTACGGAACAAATAATATCTACGCCTTTCATCTGACCACCGGAATGGGCGCACCGAATCGCGACGAGCGGAATCGCAAGCCGCTTGTCGATGAAGATGCGGCGGCGATCCTTCAGCAGTCCACAGCAATAAATGACATCGCTCTGATCAATCCCGGGATCGGAAACTTTGGCCCCAGCTTCGATGACAACATGAAGTACGAGGGCCGAAACTACCGCTGGGCGAATGTCGATGGTGTGTCGACAAATTATGACCAGATCGTCAACCTCGGTATCCGCGAAGGCCGATGGCTCACGGAAGCGGACAATCTACAGCGCCGCAACGTTCTCGTGATCGGAGTCGACGCTCGCGAGGCTCTATTTCCGAATCCGGACGAATCGCCGATCGGTAAGGTCATTCGCATGAATGGCGATACGTGGGAGATTATCGGTGTGGTTGAAAAACGCAAATCCGGTTTCTTCGGCGAGAACGAGGAAGACAGAAAGGTTTTCATGCCGTATCGTACGTCGCGAAAGGTCGCACCCCTGCGAGACTTTTTGCTGTTGATCGTTCAGGGGAAACAGGGACAGTTGAATGATGCCGTAGCTGAGATCGAAGGCGTTTTGCGCCAGCGTCGGAGCGTGAAATACGCGGAGCCTAATAATTTCGACGTCAAGACCGCCGATGCTTTCATCGCCCAGTTCGACGGGATACTTGGTGGTGTAGGAGCTGCTGCGATCGCGATCTCGATGCTCGGACTCCTTGTTGGTGGGATCGGGGTGATGAACATCATGCTCGTCTCGGTTACCGAGCGAACAAAAGAGATCGGTATCCGCAAAGCGATCGGCGCGACCAAGAGTGCGATCGTCTTTCAGTTTCTTCTCGAAGCAATGACCCTGACCGCGATCGGTGGAATCATCGGGATTGTTCTCGCCGTCGGGATAAGCAATCTCATTATGCTGCTGGTGCCGTCGCTTCCGGCGACTGTTCAACCGTGGATGATAATAACGTCACTTGGGGTATCGATCGGGATCGGTCTCATCTTCGGCGTACTTCCCGCACGTAAGGCCGCAATGCTCGATCCGATAGAATGTCTGCGTTACGAATAGCTATTCGCACTTCACGCGTGCGTAGGCGAAATCGACTCCACGGATTTTTCCGCCCGTAGTTCCTTCGATACGGGCCGTCATCTTCTCGCCATCACGCTTGTACATGATCCGC
>JANMUW010000298.1:0-14367 GCA_031392105.1 Acidobacteriota bacterium
ATTGGTAGTCTTGTCAGAGGAAGATGCGTGTAAAGGTGTTCGCGCGTCGACGAGAGGTGTTGCCGATGTTCAGATCTCTTTTTGCTATGATCGTTACTGGTGGTCTGTCGTTGCGCGCGCGCGCGGAGTCCGAAAGTTAGACAACACCGCATATTCAAATGATTATGAACGCAACGGCAGATTCGAAAGACTCGACAGACTTCACCGAAGGATTGATCAAAGACGTAGTCGTTTACGATCTCAAAAAGTATTACGACGATCGGGGATGGCTCGCGGAATTGTTTCGGCATGACGAGCTCGACGGCGAGTTCTATCCGACGATGTCGTACATTTCGTTTACAAAACCCGGAGTTCAGCGCGGGCCGCACGAACATGTCGATCAAGCGGATCTGTTCTGTTTTATCGGGCCATCGACCTTTAACATCAGGCTCTGGGACAACCGGCCGGATTCGCCGACCTTCAATCATATGATGTCGCTGTTGGTCGGCGTCGATGATCCGAAAGCTGTAGTTGTTCCAAAGGGCGTCGTCCACGGTTATAAGAATGTCGGCGACATCGACGGAATGGTGGTCAATTGTCCGAACCGTCTTTACATGGGCGAGGGCAAGCGCGATCCGATCGACGAGATCAGGCACGAGGACGATCCAGATTCGATCTATCGAATGTGAGTGACGAGTGACGAGTTGTGTGTACCGTCTTACCGCTCGTCACTTGTCACTCGTCACTCGTCACTTGTCACTTGTTACTCGTCACTCGACACTCGTCACTACTCACCATGAAAATCCTTCGCATCATAGCGCGTCTCAACGTCGGCGGGCCGGCACGCCATGTTGTGTGGCTGACCGAGCATCTCAACGATGAAGAGTTTGAATCGGTTCTCATTGCCGGAACCGTTCCGAAAGGCGAGGAGAACATGAACTATGTCGCCGAACAACGCGGCGTGGAGCCGCTGTTCATAGAGGAACTGAGCCGCGAGCTCTCGCCGAAGGATCTCATCTCACTGATCAAGATCTTTCGCGAGATTCGACGTCAAAAACCGGACATCATCCACACACACACGGCGAAAGCGGGAACCGTAGGGCGGATGGCAGCGCTTCTTTACAAGCTTGTCACACCTGTTGCCCGAAGTGTTCGTGTCGTCCACACCTTTCATGGCCATGTATTTCATAGCTACTATGGAAAGCTGAAGACCCGGATCTTCGTTACGATCGAAAAACTACTGGCGAGGTTTGCGACCGACAAGATAGTTGTCATTTCACCGCAGCAGTTTCACGAGATCCACGAGGAAGTCGGGATCGGCCGGCGCGATCAGTTTGAGATCATTCCACTTGGGATAGACATCACGACACCCACCGGGGCCGACGACAGGAGACGGGCTTTTCGTGACGAGGTCGGGGTTAGAAACGATGAAATACTTGTTGGGTTTGTCGGGCGGCTTACCGAGATCAAGGACGTTTCATTGTATTTACAGGTTGCCGCCCAGGTTTGCCGAAATGGCGCAGCCGGAAAGGTGCGGTTTGCGATTGTCGGCGATGGACATCTTCGTGGCCGGCTTGAAGACGAAGCGCGGAGTTTAGGAATCGTTGATGCAATCTTGTTTCTCGGAAACCGGACGGATATCGATTCTGTTTATGCGGGCCTGGACATTGTCGCTCTGACGTCGCTAAACGAAGGGACGCCTTTGTCATTGATCGAAGCAATGGCGGCCCGACGGCCGGTAATTTCGACCGTAGTCGGCGGGGTGCGCGACCTCTTAGGTCAAACGGTCGAAGAGAAGGATGGATTCCGGATCTGTGAACGGGGCATCGGCATCGATAGTCGATCAGCCGACGAATACAGAAAGGGCTTGATTTATTTGGCGGAAAATGAAAGATTACGGGAAAGTCTGGCAGAAAAGGGCCGGGCATTCGTCGAGACTGAGTACTCGAAGGAAAGGCTCTTCAGGGACATCGCACAACTTTACCGATCCCTAAAAATCAGGAAATAGAATACAGATTTTAATGAAGGAGATTTTTGCAAATCCGATTGCCGTAGGTGCAATAAGCCTCGCCCTTGCTGTCCTGCTGACATATGTCGTGCGGGAGGTGGCGAGCCGGACCGGATTTGTCGCAAAACCGAAATCCGACCGCTGGCATAAACGCCCGACGGCCATGATGGGCGGTGTCGCGATCTTTCTGACGACGGTCACCGCGTACGCACTATTCGTCCCAAAAACAGACGAATCGTTGATCATAGTCGGGGCGAGCTCGTTTCTATTTCTTGTCGGGCTGTTCGACGATGTTCTAAACATCAAGCCCTACCAAAAGCTTTTCGGCCAACTTATAGGTGCGACGATGATCGTCGGTTTGGGGCCGAGACTTCCGATCACCGGTTATGAGCTGGTCGATATTTGGATCACAGTCTTATGGCTGGTCGGGATAACGAACGCGATCAACCTCCTCGACAACATGGATGGCCTTGCGGCGGGGATTTCGATCATCGCGGCCGCGTCGCTGGCGGTTGGATTCGGACTGAACAGCCAGGCGGATGAGCTGCTCCTCGTTTCCATTTTTATCGGCGCGCTCCTCGGATTTCTAATTTTCAACTTTAATCCGGCGTCGATTTTCATGGGTGACTGCGGCTCGATGTTCGTCGGGTTCTTGCTGGCAAGCTCGGTCCTCATGGGGCAGGCCGGCGGTCGTTCGCGCGGAGTTTTCTCGATCCTGGCTGTTCCGGTTCTGATCCTCCTTGTACCGATATTCGACACGACACTCGTCACTGTTATCCGAAAGCTTTGGGGACGGAAGGCATCGCAGGGCGGGAGGGATCATACCTCTCACCGGTTAGTTGCGCTCGGACTATCGGAACGGTCCGCGGTTCTTATGATCTACGGGTTTGCCGTCTTTGCGGGGTTGTTGTCGCTGCTCGTGTCGCGGCTCCGACCGTTTCAGAGCTTCGCGCTGATCGGCATATTCACCGCCGCACTCGCGATAATCGGCGTGTATCTTTCGAAAGTGAAGGTGTACGAAGAACGCGAGGAGGAGATCGCAACACAGAACAATGCGGTCTTCGCATTCCTCATCAACATATCCTACAAGCGTCGTATTTTCGAGGTTTTCCTCGATGCGTTTTTCATCACATTCTCTTACTATGCGGCGTACGCTCTTCTCTTTGGCTCATTCGAAAACACTGGGAATTGGAATCTCTTTATTAAGACCGTGCCGCTGCTGGTGGTACTTAAGCTTTTCGCATTTCTTGCCGTAGGCGTATATCGCGGAATATGGCGATACACGAGTGTCAACGACCTGATAACCTTTGCCAAGGGCGTCTTTATCGGATCGGTCCTAAGTGTGCTTGCGGTTCTGCTTCTGTATCGCTTTGAAAACTTTTCACGGAAAGTTTTTGTGCTCGACAGCATCATTCTTCTCCTGGTGCTGGTCGGCAGCCGAATCGCGTTTCGCTTGATCCGCGAATTTCTGCCGCATGCCGTCGTCGCCGATGGCCGCCGAGTCTTGATCTACGGAGCCGGCGATGGAGGTGAGATGCTCCTGCGTGAGCTGCGAAATAACTCCAGATGGAATTATCAGCCGATCGGTTTTATCGATGATGACCCGCATAAGAAAGGTAAGGTCATCAACGGATTGCACGTGTTTGAGGCGAACGGTTCGCTGGTCGATATTTGCCGGGACAAATCAATTCAGGAAATTCTTATATCGTCAGAACAAATATCAAGCAGCGCTCTGAAAAGGCTTCGTGAAATCTGCCGGGAAGAAGATATTGAATTAAAACGCGCGCAAATGAGAATTGAACCGGTTGATTTTGAATAGCACGAGAGTGGCGACCAGATCTCTAAAAATCGATACAGTTTGGAAAAAGGCGTTCCTCGTCTTCGTCGGTGCGCTGTTCGCATTCGCTGCGTGGTCCGTTTCAAGATGGGGCATGGCAAACTCGGCGTCGGTCCGGGCCGAAGACGCCGATGTAGTTAGATTTCTGACCGACCTTGCACCGGACGATCCACAAACTCATTATTCTGCTGCCGTCATCCTTGAGAAAAGTTTCGAAGAAGCTGACATTCGCGATTCGCTTCATGAGTTCGAAGTAGCGACCGGCCTTGCTCCGGAAAATTATCTGTATTGGCTTGATCTGGGCCGGGCCCGCGAACGAAGCGGAGATCCGCTTGGTGCAGAGAAGGCCTTGCGGCGAGCTCTCGAGTTGGCTCCGAACTATTCCCGTGTTCAGTGGGCGCTGGGAAATACACTGCTCAGACAGGGCAAAGTCGACGACGCGTTTGTCTTCATCAAGAAGGCCGTCGCCGGTGACCCTGCCGCATTCGCCGGCCCCGCTACCGTGACGGCGTGGCAGTTCTTTGGCAGCGATATCGGCGAGATCAAGCGCGTTGCGGGTGGCTCGATCCAGTTCGACGCCGCCCTTGCTTCAATGCTGGTGCGCGAGAAACGCTTTGATGAGGCGATGGAGATTTGGAGCGGTATTCCGGCGGAGGAACGAAGGACGTCGCTTCGGGATACGGCGACGACGTTTGTCGGAACTCTGCTTGGCGAGAAGAAGTTTCGCTATGCCGGTGAGGTCGCAGCCGAACTTTCAGAAGCCGCTGAGCCGAAGCCGGGGCAGGTTACGAATGGCGGGTTTGAGACGGCAGTAAAGCCGACCGGCTCCGGGCCATTCGAATGGACAATAGCAGAGGGCCTGCAGCCGCAGATCGTCCTGAGCAAAGGCCAGAAGAACGGCGGGAGCAACAGTCTATTAATGGTTTTCAATTCAAGCGACGGTAAGGATTTTAGAACTGTATCCCAACTTATTGTGATGCAGCCAAACACGTCTTACGAATTTGAGATCTTTTACCGTGCCGACCTCAAGACGCAGGCGTTATTCAAATGGGAGATCGCCGATGCGGTCGATGGTAAGCGAATCGCGATTTCCGGTCCTTTGTCGAACACGGTCGAGTGGTCACCCCTTGTTCTCAGATTCAAATCTTCACCAACCAGTGATGGAATAATTCTTCGGTTGACCCGTGAGAATTGCGGTCAGATCTGTCCCGTAACAGGCAGCATCGGGTTCGACGACATTTCGTTGCGAAGCGTGGCCGCACCATGACAGACAGGCATCATCACCCCGATCCCGAAACATCACGAATCGCGAAGGCGATTGTTTTTCTTATCTGCGCAATCCCATTGATATCGACGATCGTGTTTGGCGCTGTGGATCCGTGGACGACCGGTCTGCTTTCGGTCCTCATCGCGATCGTCGTGATCCTGTGGTTAATTGATGCCGGGACTAAAGGAGAGTTTCACTACAGCACGAGCAAACTGCAGTGGCCCCTCATCGCTCTGTTATTAATCGGCTGCACCCAGTTATTACCGTTCGGTTCCACGGAGAGTGCTGGGCTCCTTAATGCTCCGGGCATTCACGCACTTTCGATGGATCCATATGCAACACGCTTTTTTATTGTTCGGCTGGCGATGTGCTTCGTGTTTTTCGCGGCAGCATTATCGTACCTTCCGCGCGCGTCGAGCCAAACAAAGATCGCCGTAACTGTCGTAGGATTCGGCACGCTCATGGCGTTCTTCGGAATCCTGCAGCGCCTCGCAATACCCGAAGCGATCTACGGTCTGCGTCCTACTCCGCAGGCTATTCCTTTCGGCCCATTCGTAAATCAGCACCACTTTGCTGCGCTGATGGAGATGACGTCCGGTGTCACCCTCGGCCTCCTTTTCGGCGGCGGCGTTTCTCGCGAGCGAAAGCTTTTTATCGCCATTGCCGCCGGGATCATGGGGATGGCGATCATTTTCACAAGCTCACGCGGTGGCTTGATAAGCTATCTGGGCGTCGTTGTGTTTGCAGCTGTTGGAAGCTTCGCCTGGGGAACTTATTCGGGAGCGCATTCGAATCACGAAACGAGGAGCCGGGGTAGAAGGAACTTGCTGATCATGACGGCGGCTGGTGGGCTCGTCATCCTCGTTCTTGGAAGCGTGCTCTTGCTTGGCGGAGAAGCGTCGCTGCTTCGGAGTATTGGCCTGACCGATAGCCAATCCGATGTGACGAGCGGGAGGAGCCATTTCTGGAAGATTGCCTGGCAGATATTTTTGGCGAACCCGATACTTGGGGCGGGCCTCGACGCGTTCGGCGTTGCGTTCACCCGATACGATACATGGAACGGCCAGTTTCGCGTCGAACAGGCGCATAACGATTACCTTCAAATGTTAGCGGACGGCGGCATCCTCGGCTTTTCGTGCGTCGTCGGATTCGTCTTCATCCTGATCAGGAAAGGCATCGCGGCAATAAGCTGGCGTACAAGCGACATCCATCGGAGTATTTCGACCGGAGCTCTGGCCGGCTGCTTTGGCATCTTGATCCACAGCTTCTTCGACTTTCCCCTTCGAACACCGGCGAATGCGTTCTTCTTTCTCTTTCTGGTAGTGATCGCGGTATGGCCCGGTGCGGGAAAACGCGCGCGTACAGGTTAGCGGACAGTGACGACAACACCTTTCTTCCCGCACGATGTCTCGAAGACCACCTGGTAGACACCCAACGCGGAGCTTATCGACTTAATAACGTAAAAGCGTCTGTCCCTGACGCCACCGATCTCAGGTTGAAGAGTCAGTTCGACGTCCTTCGGACTGCTTGAGACAGCGGTCAATGCTTTCACATCGCCCGGAGCATCGACGTTAACCAATATCCCGACGCTGCCGCCATCGTTTATCAACGAGATATTTTCCTGGCTCACTCCGACCGTACACGGGGCAACTTCGTCGACTTTCACCTCTTGTCCCTCGATCAAACGCGGACGGGCTGAGCCCGAAGTGACGGCGGCATCCTCTGGCTTTTTATCGGCGTCGGCGGCTTTTGTCTCGCCGGTCGCGGAATCCTTTTTTTCCGCTTTGCTTGCCGCGGCCGCCAATTTAGCTGGGCGGGAATTAGGGACAGTTATTATGATCGGTTCAAAAAGAGGCTTATTGATTGGAGGCTTCGGATTTTTCTCGACCGGCTTTTCGGTGGATCGTGATGTGGACTGCTCACTTACAACCTCTGTTTTTGTTTCCGGGATCTTCGTCTCTGTCGACGATTTTGCCGGAGTGTTTAAGGCAGGCTGAGCTTCGTTTGAGATTGTTTTCGAAGGTTGTTCGACCGCCGCTGGTTCGGATTTGGGAGGCGAATCCGCATCGGGATCAGGCGTTTTTTCGATCGTCGTTGTTTCCGGTTTTTGAACCTCTACTGATTTCGCCGGCGAGGTTTTCGGTTCATCCGTTAACGGTTCGGCCGGTGTCGGCGATCCGCTTACCGATGGGGAATCGCTCGTCGTACCGGCGGGCGGCAAATCCACGTTTGGTGTCGGCGTGGCGCTCGGTCGAACTGCTTCGATCGCCGGCGTGATGGCGACGCGGTCACTCCCGATCTTTTCTTCAAGCCCATCAATATTGCCGTTAACTTTTCGATAGAGTGCTTCGACAACCGTGTACTTTGCGAAATCAGGCTTGTCGGTCTTGTAGCTTTCGATGTACGAGTTGAGAGCTTCGGCATCTTTACCCTGCGCCGCAAGTGCTGCTCCGAGCCGCCACATGCTCGCTCGCCACCACGCGCTCTTATCGGGCATCACGCTTATTGAGCGGCGGAGCCGCACAACCGCATCCGGGAAATTATTTTGTTCGTACAGGGCCCACCCCGCGATCTCCTCGATACGTCCGCGGAGAATTGCAGAGAGGGTTTGCGTCGGCACCTCCGGCACAAGCAAAAAGTCATTGCGTCGAAACTCAGTAGCTCGAGCTTCGTATAGCTCGCTCGCCATGACAGCCGCGCGAGGATTTGCAACTTCGAGGCCTATCTCGCTGTTACCCGTCGCAGCCTTTGCGAACTCGAGCACCTTGCCAGGCGACACGTGTTTCTGCAAAAGCATCGACGCCGCATAGATCTGACGATGGATCTTCATTTTGTCCGAACCCGCGACAAACGCATCCGCCGCTGCCGCCACCTCCGTTTCGTTCGGCTGGGCGGCCTGGAGTTTTTGATCGAGTACGAGCAGGGCCTTTAGAGCGTCGGCATTCTCCGCGGTATCCGCCGCGACCGGTGTGAAAATGCTCGCCCTTCGCTCGAACGCAACAAGATCGGCCAAGCTTTTTTCCTCGCGTGAGATCCGGCCGCCGAGCTTCGTCTTTACGTTCCCACCCACGACAACGAATTGTTTTTGCAGATCTTCTCCGGCTTCGCGAAAAAAGCCGGCCGCCATTCTTGCCGAAGCGATCTCATACTCGAGAGTTGGAAAATTACCGAAGGCCCGCGCCTTAATAAGGGTTTGTTCGGCTTCGACCGGTTTACGCTGGCTCATCTGGCCGCGGGCCAGCGCGATGTGCGCCCAGATGTACCGCGGTTCCTTAGCGACGGCTTTCTCGGCCAGCTCGACAGATTTATCACCCAAGCCTTTTGACGCGTACCAGTAGGCAGCGCCGCTCAGAAGGATCACGTTCCCGGGCGTGCTTGCGAGCGATTTCGCCAACTCAGCCTCCGCCTCAGGCCGCTTGCCCGCATCGAAAAGAGCGAGAATCAACCCGGTGCGCGCCTGCCCATCGCCATCGTTCCTGGCCAGCAGCTCGCGATAGAGCGTAACCGCCTCTTCTGATTTACCAAGCGCCCGCTTCATTTCCGCCAGGCCGCGTTTTGATGCAATAGACGCGGGCTCCAGCTCAAGCGACTTTGCGTACGCGTCCGCCGAAAGATCGAGATCAAAATTGATGCGATGGGCCAGTGCGATCGTGCGCTGTACCGCTCCGGAGGCCGGATCTTTCGCGGCTGCTTTTGCGGCGACTCTCATCGCTTCGGCTCCGTTCTCGGTAGCGAGATGGAAATTTGCGATCTCGAGTAGCTGTGCCGCGTTGGATTCAACTTTGGCCTCGATAGCGGCGGCCAGATCGAGCGCTGCTGATCGCTGGCCTCGGAAGAAAAGTGTCGAAGGGATCTTGGATATCGATTCCTCGAACAGATCGTTTGGTACCGGCTGCGGCAATTGTTCAACGACTACTCTGTATATAGCCACGGCATCGGCGGATTCGCCGGTCAAAAGCTTTTCTTCGGCGATAAGCGAACGCGAACTTGTCATTAGATCAACCGCCGCAACACGGTTCTCCGATTGCGGAAATGCAATCAAAAACTTTTCGAGGGCTCCAACACGGTCCGCAGCCAACTCGAACGCAGATGCTTTATCGAATTGTTCCTTCTCGCTTAACGGGACGGGCGTCGGAACCGACTTTGGCTTCACCGCTGTCTTTTTCGTAGAAGCAACGTTCGCCTTTGGTTTGGCCGAGGCAGGCTTCTTGACTGTCGTTGACTTCGATTGAGTTTTCGTCGGAGTATTTGTTTTCGGGATCGGCTGCTGAGCGAGGACCGCCGGTAAGCTTATCAGCCAGAAAAGTAAAACAGCGTGCTTCATAAAACAAGTCGCTGGAAAATCGGTCGATCTTCCCAATTTGTAAGACAAATAATACCACGAAATTGCATTTGCAGATTTCGGTGAGTATCCTCGCTCCTATGAACGAGCTCGACGAAGCTTGGTCTGAGATGCTGGCTGGTGCGATAGCGAATGCGAAGTCTTCGGGACGCGAGGACGTCGCCGAATATCTCGCGTTAAAACAGTCGAACGATGCGATTCGGCAGACCGGTGTTGATTGGCTATTCAGTGCATTTATCGAGATCGCGTCGGAAGCCGGCCGCGACAAGCCGCACTTGATCATCGAGCGAGAAGAGCCACACGAGTTTAAATTTAATCACGCGACAATGGCCGGCAGCCTTGTTAGGGTTCGCTTTGGTGTGAGATGCGTGACCGTCGAGGCAGGCTGGACGCGGACCCCGGCACATGGTTTTATGCGAGGCGGAGCACTCGCAGCGGCGCGAATAATCCACTTTGGTCGCCCAAAAGCTGACATTGAGCTTACCCTTGTGCGAAAGGATGAGTTTCCGGGCTGGTACTCACCCGGCGGAGGTGGATTCGATTCGCAGAACCTCCGCGAACACCTCGGAATTCTGCTCGAGAACTAATATCGGTTATTTTTTTAAAGCTGCGTGAGTCTTCTTCGGGTTTGATCAGTGTTTTCCGTATGTTCCGTGGTTATCTTGCAGGGCAATAACCACCGAGTACACGGAAAGCATGGAATAATACGGAACAAGAATCAGCCCTTTTTCAAAAATGCACCACCACTGAAAAATTAGCCTACTTTTTTTTCGAACGTTTGTAAGTTAGAATTAAAACGATTTAGCTGGGTTTATCGGGAGATATTTTAAGAAGTGAAAGCAGAGCTTGAGAAACTAGTAGATTTACAACAGACAGATACAAACATTCGTCGATTAAAAAAATCAATCGAAACCGCGGAAGACAGGCGTGCAGGCATCGAACAAGAGTTTGAACAGCACGCCTTTTCTATACGCGAAATACAAGGAAACCGGGACCGGCTCAATACCGAACGGGCGGATCTCGAGAAACAAATTGCTGAAAACAAGACTTACCTTGAAAGGGCTGACCGAAATCTGAAGCACGCTCAGAATCAAAAGGAATATGAAACTGCGATGCGTGAAACGGATGCGATCCAGAAACAGATCGCCGCATTCGAGGCGCAGGTCATCGAAAGGATGACCGGTCTTGAAGAAGTCGAGAAAGAGCTTGAGAGCCGAGCCGATGAGATCAATTCGCTTGATGCGAAGCGAGACGCGGCGCTGGCCGAATTCGACGCTCAACTTTCGACCGAAAGGGCGGAGCTCGATGGCGAGCTAAAGCGCCGTAACGAAGCTTTTGCGACGCTTCCGGCGCAACTCGCGGCAGTTTATAACCGACTCGCTCAACGCAGTCGCGATGGCATCGCGGTGGCCGAAGTCGTGAATGGTTCGTGCAGTGCATGCTTCATGTCCCTTCGTCCGCAGATGCAGGTCGAAGTGAAACGAGGTGACCAAATCATCACGTGTGAAAGCTGTACTCGGATCCTGTATATCCAGTCGATCGGATCCCGGGCAGCGGTAACCGAAGGCTAGCCGGCGTTAGCAAGCCTGATTCCATTGGTAGATTTCCGCACTGCAGGTACCGCAGAATTCCCATTCTGCGGTACTTTCGGTGTGGTTCCTTTAGTTAGGCCGCTTCCAAGTCTTTTCGCCACCACCCTTGTTTTCTGGTCGAGATTTTTCTCGCCTTACGCGCGTCTCGTATGGGATAATTAGTCTCGTGGTTCCCGGCCACGCCAGTTCGTCCCAAATCTCTAAACCCCAGATCTTAATTTCAAATTTCATATTTGAAATTCAAACCCCGAGTCCCCGATCAAAATCTTAAACCGCATTATGAAACGCTCAATCGCTATCGCCCTCGCAGTTCTGTCTTTTACATTTGTGATCTCGGCTCAACTCACAAACGAGTCGATGCAGAATCGCATCAATTCGGCCGACTCCGGAAAGGGCATCACACTTACCTTCGACTCGGTGTCAGGGACGTCGAAGATCATGGCCGTCTCGGAAAATTTTTCAAAGGATGACGCGGGCCGGGCCGGTCTGATGGCGATGAACTTCGCTATCGGCCACATTTACCCGGGCGACAACATCGTGAAATCTCCCGAATCGTTTCTTCTCACATTTTGGGTGATGTCAAAAAAACCACGTTTCGGAGTGAATCACGCGATGACTGTCGCACTACGCGACGAGGTGCTAGTGATCGGCAGTGCAAGGTACGCAGCAAAGCCGCGTGAGCAGATGGAATATTTGAATTTCGAAGTCTCGCGAGAGAACCTGGCAAAGATCGCCGGTCAGACGGATGTCCGTTTTCAGCTCGGCGACGAGGAATTTACATTTACCAAAAGCCAGATGAAGCTGCTGGCTGATCTGCTTGTGGTGACGGAAGTCTAGAAAGTGAAAAGGTGAAAAGGTGAAAAAGTGAAAAGGTGAAAAGGTGAAAAGACGTCGATATGTCGAATTTCCCTTTTTCACCCTTTCCCTTTTTCACCTTTTCACTTTACTTCGTCCACTCATCGGCGACATGGACGTCGACCTTAACGGGAACAGATTTCACAAACTCTTCACCCGCCCGGCACATTGATCTGTCCAATTTGTCAGCCATCATCTCCGCTTCTGCCGCATCGCACTCGACGATAACTTCGTCGTGAACAATATTGACCAGCTTGCCGGACGTACCGCGAAGTTCGTCATGCAGAATCCGAAGGGCTCGTTTTAGAATATCGGCCGACGTTCCCTGGATCGGCATGTTGACGCCGTATCGCCGCGCCGACGCGACCTGCTGACGATCCGTTTCGTCGAATCGAAGCCGCAGCATCCGGTTCGACGCCGTCCGCGCGACGCGCTTGGAAATTACATCTGACCCGGATTGCCTGAGATAGCTATCGAGCCCGCGATACGTTCCAAAGTACTTACGCAACGTATTTTCGGCATCGTTCTGCGAGAGCCCAGTCATAAGACCGAAGCGCGAAGCACCGATCCCGTACACGACCCCGAAATTCAGACGCTTTGCGAATGAGCGTTGTTCCGAACTTACGTCTGCCGGTGCCACGCCGAATACTTGTGCAGCAGTTGTGGTGTGAAAGTCCTCGCCCGACACAAACGCTTTGATAAAGTTCTGATCGCCGGAAAACTCAGCGAGGATCCGAAGCTCGATCTGGGAGTAATCGGCGATGACCAGCTGCTTGCCATCCGGTGCTTTGAAACAGCGGCGGTATTGTTGCTCGTGCGGTATCTGCTGAAGATTCGGATTCGAACACGAGAATCTTCCGGTCGGTGCGCCTATCTGGCGAAAATCCGCGTGGATGCGTCCTGTCTTTGGCTCGATAAATTCCAGGATATTCTCGCCGAAACTCGAAAGCGATTTTGCCACGCCGCGATATTCGAGAAGCTTTGCGACGACGGGATACTTTTCGGCAAGCGGTTGGAGCTGCCAGGCGCGTGTCGTGTCGGGAACTGGTACGCCGAGATTCAGAAGCGCATCGGTCACCTGCTGCTGCGAGTCGAGGTTTATCTCCGCTCGCCCGAACAATGTTGCTTGCGCAACACCGGCGGACAACAACTCCTGCAGCTCGTCCGCCGCTTTCTCCTGCGCAACTTTTACGCGATCAAGCTGCTCTCTCCATCGGCCCTCATCGAGATAAAAACCGCTGAGCTCCATCTCGGCGATCGGCATGACGCATTCGAATTCAAGATCCGCGGCCTGCCGCAGGCCGTCGTTGTTCAGCCGTTCCTGCATCTGTTCCCAAAGCGGGACCATTATCGCGGCGTCGCGGGCAGCGTACTCGATCTGCGATTGTGAGAGCTCGGCACTCCAATCGCTGATCTGCTCCGACTTGTCGAGCTCGGTGCCGGTGAAGAACTGTGCGACGTCGGCGAGCGAATGCCGACGCTCCGAATCACCGGCGGCGATCAGTTGGCTGGCGAGAAATGTGTCGTAGATGCCATTGAGTTCGGCACCGAGGTGATGCCTCACCCACTTCGCATCGAACTTCGCATTATGCGCTATCTTCTTCCGTTCCGGGTCGGAGAGAACGTCGCGAAGCGGTGCGAGGTCCGGGTTCGAGCGAAGGGAGCCGTTCGAACCGAACGGTTTCATATCGATGACATAGGTCGCCTTACCTGTGCTGAACTGGACCAAACGCAGGTCACCCCGGTACGGGTCGAGCTCGGTGGTCTCAGTATCAAAGCCGAGTAATTTCTCTCCGGCAAGCTCACGACACGCGTTTCGGACACCTTCGGCGTCGTTGATCAATTGAAAATAGATCTCCATAAAAGTGCGGTGACAAGAATTGTATCTTGTCGCTCGAATAGGCTGAAATGGTGCATGGCGAATAGGAATATACAAGGTTGTGGTCGTGCCGTTCTTCACTCCGGAGGAGTGAAATGTTTGTAGCATTTTTTTCTGATCACGGAACAAGTAGTAGCCCGCGCGGATACGATACAGCTTGAGGTGCGGGTTGCCAATGCGCCCCAGTATGCCGCGCACACTGGGGCGAGCTGAAAAGTTTGGCGCCGCGCTCACAGCGGCACCGCCTTCATGGTCTTGTAGCCACGCAATTTGCTGATCATCATGTTGGCGCCGCGTTCGGTGTAGCGTGCCGCCTGCGTCTTGTCGGAAGACTTGGCGGTTACGATCATCGAGCCGTAGCGTCCGCCTTTGTAGCTGTTGACGACGTACATGACGCCGGGGCTCTCGGGGATCGTCATCTCGATGACGTGCGTGCGCTTGTCGTCCTCTTCCTTGACGGTCTTCATCGGCTGGACGCTCCACTTGGCAATGCGCTCAGCCTGCCAATTGCGGTAGTCCTTGAGTTGCTTGATGCAACGGCCATGAAACAGGACGCGCGGCTCTTCCAGCTTGTGAATAAACTCGACCGGGTCTTGGGCCATGTTGCC
>JANMUW010000360.1:0-5660 GCA_031392105.1 Acidobacteriota bacterium
AGGCTATCTTGCCGAGCGGTTCGCCAATTCAGTCGTGACTCTCGCAAGCCGGGAAAGGTTGCTGCTGCCGCCATTGAAAAAGAACTGGACCGTCCTCGGCGCCGGCGTGTCGTCGCCCATCGAAGGGTTCTCAGCGCTTGCTGCTGTCCCCGACGAGCTGGATTGCATCGTCACCGATCCCGCGTTGAGCGCCCTTTCAGCTAAGCCGGTTTGTACATCGGGTGTTATCCCGGGACGCAAGCTGCTCGATGACAAGTTCAGCGAGCAAGCTTTCCGGTCAGCAGCGGGCCGTTACTCGATCTTTCATATCGCGAGCCATTTCAAGTTGGTTCCGGGAAACGACAACGACTCGTTTCTGCTTCTCGGCGGGGGCGATGATAGGCACTTTACTGTTAGCGATCTACGGACCCTGTCTCTGACCGGTGTCGAACTCCTCGCGCTGTCCGCTTGCAACACCGCGACGCCCGGCGGGGCGAAAGAGAACGGCGTGGAGATAGAAGGCTTCGGAGCCGTGGCTCAGGAGCAAGGAGCTCGATCAGTCATGGCTACGCTCTGGCCGGTCGCCGATCCTTCGACACGGGATTTCATGGTCGAGTTTTACCGTCGCTTCGGAGCCGGGACCGAGACAAAGGCCGAATCGCTCCGGCGGGCCCAGTTAAAGCTCATGCGGGGCTCGTATCCCGAAGGTGATCGCAACAAACCGCCAAGGGCAGATGCCTTTACCGGCCCGGCACAGGCGGTTGGGCCCCCGTTCGAGACCGACAAGAATGCGCCGTACGCCCATCCGTATTACTGGGCGCCGTTCATATTGTTTGGGAACTGGCGTTAGAATGGCTTACAGGAGCGGCGAGGAGTTCGGCTGCGGCGGTCAACGTTTACTGAAGTACGGGCATCTATTTGTTTGTTCACGACGAGAAATTGACGCTATGAAAATAAGATTACTCGCGACCTTCTCCATTCTATTGGCCCTGGGCGTCAACGCTTTTGGCCAGGGAGCCGCGTTTTCGAAAACGGACCTCAGTCAGGCTGAGATCGACAAGATCATTACGAAATTTACTAGTCGCGAGCGTTTGTTTCGCACCGCGTTGAACGTTTACGCGTTCAATCGTACCGCGACGATACAAACGATAGGCATGGGTACGCAGATCACGGGTACGTACAAGCGCGAGTCGTTCATGACGTTCGACTCTGCCGGTAGCCGGATAGAAAGAATATTGTTCTTTCCGATCTCGACACTAACCGAGATCGTTATTACCCAGGCTGACATTGAAAACCTTGGTGGACTCGATCCGTTCGCCATCGAGCCTGCGAACATCGACAAATATAAATTCACTTATCTCGGCAAAGAAAAGATCGACGAGCTCGATCTCTTTGTGTTCGACGTCGCGCCGAAAGTAATTCCGAAGGCGGAGAAGGACGGACTGCGTCTTTTTTCGGGCCGGATTTGGGTGGATGATAAGGACCTTTTGATCGTGAAGTCGAAGGGCAAAGCCGTGCCGGAATGGAAGGACGAGCGATTTCCGACGATCGAGACCTGGCGCGAAAACATCGATGGAAAATATTGGTTTCCGTCGTTCAGTTCCTCAGATGACGAGCTCGTATTTCGCAACGGCCAGGTCGTGAAATTGAAGGTGCGGGTTAAGTATTCGAACTATAGCCTGGGAAGGACGGATGTGAGAATCATCGACGAAGACGAGGATGTTCCGACACCGCCGGCCGTAGCGCCGGTGAAGAAGCCCTAGACCGGGAAGGGGAGAAGGGACATAATTGCGATTCTTTCTCTGATGAATTACCTCCGGCTTCAGCCGGAGGTAAGAAAGCTCTTATGAATTACCGCCGGCTTCAGCCGGAGGTAAGAAAGCTCCTATGAATTACCTCCGGCTTCAGCCGGAGGTAAGCGGGCCCAAGATCGGCTTAAGCCGAACTTATACAAAAAGTAAATCCTTATGGCTTTAGCCCAAGATGTTTGGCTAAAGCCATTTCCTTTATGACCGGACCTCCCGCTGAAGCGGGAGGCAACTCATCAGAGAAAGGGACGACAAACAAGAAACAACGGGTCGGTTCCTCTTTCTTCCTATCTTCCCAAATCCGAGGCGATTGCTGAACGCGTCTCCCGCAACACCTCCATCACCTCTCGACCTCTCGTCTCAATAGGGGGCAATAAAACCATCTCGATCTCACCCGGATAAGCGACGCCCGTTCGCTTTCCCATCATCCAATCCGTGTTCCTGATCGCGACCGGGATGATCGCCGCATCGGTCTGCTGTGCGAGGTGAAACGCACCCTTCTTGAAGGGAAGCAGCTCGCCGGGCAACGCGCGTGTCCCTTCGACAAACACGCCGAACGAATAACCTGCCTTCATTACTGCCCGAGCCTTTTCCATTGATGCGAGGGCGCGCTCCGGATCGGATCGGTCGATGGCAATGATGTTCACAAACCCCATACCCTGACCGAGCACCGGTGCCTTTAGCAATTCTTTTTTTGCGACCAGTCCGATGCGTTTTCCGGCGTAGCGGAACAACGCGGCGGTATCGAGATACGATCGGTGGTTCGACGCGAAGACGTAAGCACGATCCGGGTCGAGGTGTTCCAACCCCGTAACTTTCACTTTTGCACCGCACGCGACAAGCCACGTCTTCGCTCCCCAGAGCGCGACCGGATAGAGCCACAGGCGACGGTCTATGATCCAAAGGATGGCAACGGCCGGGCCGCCGACAAAAAGTAGTAAGGCCGCCGCAGCGAACCAGCACCACCAATACCAAAGTTTGCCCGCCAATCGTGATTTGTTAGACTGCTGGACAGAAAACGTCAGCTTTGTGTTGTCCATTTCCGGACGGGTATCTTCACCGCCGAGACGCGGAGACGCGGAGATTATTTCACTTGTATCCTGGGACATTCGTCTTCGTCGTAAATATTGTCGCTATGAAAATGCTGATTTGGAAGTTCTCCGCGTCTCTGCGTCTCTGCGGTTTAATAATACTTTTTTCACTCGCGATTGTCGCACAGGTCCCGTCCCCGGAATCGGTCCTCGGATTCCACCCGACCGATGACAAAACGATCGCTGACTGGACGCAAATTACGAATTATTTCTCACGGCTAGACACCGCAAGCGGCCGCGTCGCTGTACGCGAGATCGGCAAGACAACTCTTGGCAAACCTCTCATCGTCGCGTTCATTTCATCACCCGAGAATGTTAAGAATCTCGACCGCTATCGGGGAATAAGTGCAAAGCTCGCGGACCCACGGACCATTAAGGACGCCGCCGAACTTCAGAGCTTGATCAAGAATGGAAAAACGATCGTATCCATTTCCTGCTCGATCCATTCGACCGAGATCGTCGCCTCGCAGATGTCGATGAATCTCGCGTACGAGCTTGCGACCGCAAACGACGACGAGACGAAAGAAATTCTCAACAACACGATTTTGCTGCTGATCCCTTCACCCAATCCGGACGGCATCGACATTGTCGCGAACTGGTACCGCAAAACTCTCGGTACGAAATCTGAAGGCAGTTCACCGCCCGAGCTATATCATCACTACGCCGGCCACGACGACAACCGCGACTGGTTCATGCTGAACCTCGCCGAGACACAAGCGATCACAAAATTATTCTGGCAGGAATGGTTTCCCCAGATCGTCTATGACGTTCATCAGATGGGACAGACCGGTGCGCGATTTGTGATCCCGCCATTTTTTGATCCGCCGAATCCGAGGGTCCCGCCGTCGATACTTCGCGAAGTCGGTCTCGTCGGATACAAGATGGCAGCCGATCTTCAGGCGAAGAATATTTCGGGTGTCGCGACAAATACGACCTTCGACACATGGTGGCATGGCGGCTTTCGATCGGCTCCGTACTTTCATAATTCGATCGGCATCCTGTCCGAAGCGGCGAGCGCGGATCTCATGTCGCCGGTGACCGTGACCAAAGAACAGATGCAGCGAAATCGGCCTGCACGCGGATTGGAATCGCCGCTTCTCACCGACACGGCGCATCCGGATGCGTGGGAGCCCGGAGTTTGGCGTCCGCGTGACATTGCGGAGATCGAAATGACGGCGAGCCGAGCGCTACTTTCGCTCGCGGCAAAATACCGGCCGCGCTATCTGCGCAATTTCTATGAGTTGAACAACGCAAACTTGAAGACCGATCCGAACGTGCCGCAAGCGTACGTCGTGATGGCCGGCCAGCCGCGAGCCGAAGCGGTCGCACGATTTCTCGAGATACTTTTGTGGCAGGGAATCGAGGTTTACGGGATGACGAAAGAGCTTTGGGTCAAGCATAGCAAGACCGAAGATTTTCACGAGATCCCGCTCGGTAGCTTCTTAGTGTTTTTGAACCAGCCGCAAAAGAACAACGTGCTATCGCTTTTCGAGAAGCAAGTCTATCCGCATCGCGTGAATGAAAAAGGCGAAGCCGAAGTGCCATACGATGTCGCCGGCTGGACGCTGCCGCTTCAGATGGGCGTCGAGACGTACGAAGTCTGGGATATACGCGATCTCGAAAGATCGCGAGACACTCTACAGCGAGCACCTCACTGGAACTACCCGCGAGCGATCCTGAATCTTACGCAGTCAGGGATCCCGTTTCCAAAACTCTCAAATCCGCTGAAGACGAATCCGAAGATCGGCCTCTACAAACCGTTCACTTCATCGATGGACGAAGGCTGGACACGTTTCGTGTTCGACACACATCAGATCCCATATCGCTCGATCTCGAACGATGATTTTCGTGCGGGGCGTTTGGATTACGATGTGATTGTCCTCGCCGCCGACAACGAAGCAACGATCGTCAACGGCCTCAGCACGCAGCGTTATCCCGCCGAGTTTGCCGGCGGCATCGGCGACGCCGGCGTTGAGAATCTAAAAAAGTTTGTCGAGGGCGGCGGCAAGCTCATCTGCTTTGACGATTCATGCGAGCTTGCGATCAAGCGATTCGGATTGCCGTTGAAAAATGTTCTGACCGGGCTAAAACGAAATGAGTTTTACAATCCCGGCTCGATCGTAAAACTCAAGGTCGATACACGTCATCCCTATGCAAGAGGAATGATCGAGGAGACGCCTGCATATTTCATCACGAGCTCGGCTTTTGAGATCGCCGCGGACACCCGTGTTTCACGGATCGCAACTTACGCCGACAAAGACGCGCTCATGTCCGGATGGATGCTCGGCGAAAAATATCTAAACGGCAAAGCCGCCCTAGCCGAAGTCCGCTACGGCAAAGGAAAGATCATCCTCTTCGCCTTCCGCCCCCAGCATCGGGGACAAACCTTCGGAACGTTTCCGTTTATTTTTAATGCACTTGAGAAATAGGACGACAAAATTAAATACCCGCAATCGAAAATCGAATTAGCCGCTTCCAGGAAGAATACCCCTGCCCGTCAGCGCCCGGTCGAGGTAGTTCAGAGATACTAAGTTTACGAATCTGAAACCAACCCGATAGCTGGAGGCAATCCCGTGTCTAAAGATAATAAGACAGAGACCGGGGTGACCACGTCCTCCGTCGAGAATTGCGCATGCGTGCTCACAAGTACCCTGAGAGTTTAAGGTGTCCGGACATTTGCTATCTAGGTCACGTGAAAATTCAAGGCTCCCTTGTCCACCCCCCCCGTCACCCCGAAGCGGCCTCCCCTCCTATCCAGGAGGGGAGGCTTTGTGTCCCGATG
>JANMUW010000440.1:0-2706 GCA_031392105.1 Acidobacteriota bacterium
TTCGTGGTTTGCTTATGAAAACCGAACCACGAATCACACGAAACACACGAACGAGCCCGACATTACAAACATACAAATCACACGACTGCACACGAAACAAGAAGGACTACTGCGTTGGCGAAAAACGGACGCCCAGAAGCGAAAGCAGAAGTCCGGAATCACATCGCGATTCCGGATCTCAAATAATTTTTATCTCACTGCTTCAAGACTGCCGGGGAGATCGTTAAGCCGCTTGATACGCTCGCGGATGGCGCGTGTGAGCAGTGTGATCTCCGACGGGCTGTAGTTAGCAGCGCGGAATGCGTCGCGAATCTGCCGGTCGGAAAGCTGTGCGAGCAAACCGCCGACCCATTGTGCGTCCTCGACAGTGATACCTTTGAGAAGGTCCTTGCCCTTTGCCTTGTAATAAAAATCTACTTCGCCGTTCGGTTCCAGTCCGTGGATGAACGTCGAGTTCGCAAAGTCGACCGGATCGTTCACGCTGCGGCCGAAGCGATTGAGAATCGGTGCGCTTGCGTACGGCAGCTTCCCGAAGGACGAACCCAGATCGCTGACGATGTACTGCGCTTCTCCCCGCGTCCGAAGGATGGCGTTGTTATCATCCTTCAGGTCCCAATTGTTGATGAGGGCCATCATCACACGGAGTCCTTTGAACTCTCGCGTCCCCGCGAAGCGATTCTCTTCCCACTTCCAGCGGCCATCGCGGTTGATGCCAGCAGGTCGAGCTTCGAGACGCACGTTGGTATACCGTCCGCGGCCGGGTATGTTGAGACGGGGGGCGAGATAGTCTATCTCGGTGCGATAACCTATGCCGAACAAGAGACGGTTCGCCGCGACCTCAGCCTGCGATTCGTCTGCGATCTTCGCGACCCAAGTGCGCCCGCTCCCGTCACGGATGCGGTACTTCAGATTATTGCCGCCCGTTTCTTTGCGTATAAAACGCACGCGGCGAGTGCTGGGTCTCATCGCGGTCCCGCCAGCACCGTTGTACAAGTTGCGCTTTGCGATGTCGACCTCTGACCACATCACCGCCTTTTGTACCTGCGGGTAAACTGCGACCGTCGCAGCTAAAGTCGCGAATAAAGTAATTACAATCGTAAATGCCCTGCGATACATATAACCTCCCATGTGCTCAATTTTCTGCGACCGTCGTAGTTGTCGCGTTTTCAAGCTCGGCGATCCGCGCCTTGAACGAGCCGGCAAGCGTCGAGACCTCCTCCGGCTTATAGTTCGCCGCACGGAACGCGTCCTGGATCTGCTTGTCCGATAGTTGTCTCAGGAGGCCGGCGAGCCAACGGCCGTGTTCGACATTTATGCCGCGCATAAGGTCGGCCCGGGCAGCGGAATAAGTAAAGTGGATCATGTTGCCGTCGACCGTTTTGATGAACGCCGATCCCGCATAATCTTCCGGTTTATTCACGCTGCGTCCCGAGCGTGTCTCGCTGTGCTTCGCAAGTTTTCCGAACGATGAACCGAGATCGCTGATGGCATAGTAATGCTTGCCGTCCTTCTCTAGGATGACGGTGTTCTCGTCCTTAAGGTCCCAGTTGTTTAGCATTGCCATCATGATCCGCAAACCAGCGAACTCATTCGACGTTTTAAACGGATTCTCACCCCAACTCCAACGCTCTCCGCGCTTCACGCCGTCGGGTCTGGCTTCGAACCGAACGTTCTCGCGTCTGCCCCACTTCGCTATCGAAACCTTCGGCACAATGTAGTCGATCTCGGTCGGGTATCCGATCGCCCACAGAAGGCGCGTCGCCGCGACCTCTGGCTGCGATTCGTCGGCAGCTTTCACGACCCACTCGCGGCCCGATTTTTCCCTCAGGCGAAACTTCAAGTTGTTGCCGCCCGTCTGCCGATCGACATAACTCATCCCTTCCATCACTGGAAACATCTCGCGTCCGCCCGGTCCCCAATAAAGATCGCGATCGCCGATCGAGACCTGCTCCCAAAGTATCGGCGTCACATGAGCCGTACTCTTCTCCTGCGCAATTCCCGCAGCGACACAGATGGCTATCACGACGATAGCTTTAAATGACGTCCACCTTTTGCTCGTAAACATATTGTTCCCCTTTTCAGTAAATCCTTGCGTTTAGCTGTCCAAAGTCGAGCAAGCTCCGTGCCGCGCGAGACAAGGATGCGTTCTGTTTCGGCGCAAAGGCACGATGCTTGCGAAACAACAGTCTTAGGAGCAAGAATTTCCATGAAAAGTGTAGGGAATTTATACATCTTCTTTTTGATTTTTGTCGCGTCAGCGATCACGGCGCTTGGTCAGGACGTGGCTCTGTCAGCGAACGAATCGCGGCGCTCTAATGAGCTTGTAGCTTCCGAATTTGAGGCTCGCGTACAGCGGTATACGGAGCGGCGCGAGGAGCTTGAATCGCAGCTTCCGACATTGCCGAAACAAGCGACCGCCGAAGAGATCACGGCCCATAAGAAGGCCCTGCAAAAGAAAATGCTCGCCGATCGTACGACGGTCAAACGAGGCGTGATCTTCACTGCTGAGGCGGAACAGATGTTTCGTTCGATTATAGTCGGCAACTATCCGGGCCGCGATCGCGCCGAGCTTCGAAAAGAGCTGGCCGAGGCCGAGAATAAGAGCGTCGTAATTAAAGTAAATGGAATCTATCCGGAGTCGGCGGAGCTTCTCGAGATGCCCCCGACGCTTTTGCTGGCGTTGCCGCCTCTGCCAAAGGAGGTCAG
>JANMUW010000451.1:0-4049 GCA_031392105.1 Acidobacteriota bacterium
ACGGGCGGTAGACGGCGATATCGAATATCTCGTCGTCATCGTAATCTTCCTGGACCGGAATATCGCCATCGAGTCCGAAATGCGAGAAGATGAATCCGCCGTCGGAGCTCTTGATGATGTACCAGTTCCCATCCGATGGGCGGAACACGGCAATATCATAACGTCCGTCGCCATCGAAATCACCGACCGCCGGCTTGTCGCCATTGAGTCCCCATTGAACGAACCTGAACGACTCATCCGAGCTGTTGCGGATGTACCAGACTCCGTTCGAAGGACGGAAGACCGCGACATCCGACTTTCCATCGCCGTCGTAATCGGCCGGGGCCGGAATATCATCCGGCAGTCCCCATTGAATCGTGGTGAAATTGGTGACTACACCGCTCCAGCCATTATTCGAGATGTACCACCTCCCTTCCGACGGACGGTAGAACGCAAAGTCAGGAATTAGAGTTCCGACGAAATCGCCGCTTACGGGAATGTCGGTCGATTGTCCGAAATTGGCCGTCGAGCTCGGCATGACCCGCCATGTCGCATCGCTCGGCCTGAAGAGGGATGGCTTGGCCGGCACGCCTCCAGCACCACTTGGGAAGCTATACGGCAAAGCGTGAAATGTGTATGTCTGGAGCGGAATGCCGTTCAAGCGGACGAGCAACGTATCGCCACCTCTCCGAAAGGCCGTGACTATCTTTCCGTCGGGCTGGATATTCGCAGTACATGCCTCAGTGAGGCTGTTACTTTCATTTGTAGCGAGGTATTTACCAGTGACCGTGCCATCAGATGTGAGCTTTGCATACGAAAGAATTGTCCCACTCGTCTTGCCCCGGTTCTGAGTCACAAAGGTCTCTATCACGACCACGATCTGGCCGTCGGCCATCACCTGGAAAGCCAGCGGCTCATCGGTAAGGTAGCTACTTATGTCGAACGACACTGAACCACCAGTTCCAAAGCCCAAATCGGGTGTGCCATCCGCATTATAACGGTTGACCGAGACGTCATTATGAGTTCGTAGCAGCGTTTCAGTTTTTGAAACGATTCCACTGACCAGGATCTTGTCATCCGACTGGAGGAACGAGACCGTTCTCTCAAAACCGCTTATAAAGGGGTACGGGATGACTGTGAAACCGCCATCGACACTCCCGTCAAAATTAAACCGGCGCATCTTCCCGCCGCCGATCTCCCGGTGATTCGCGACGAGGATCTTGCCCGCTGAATTGATGTACAAGTACTGATCTCCTTCGGTATCTGGAAATCTAACGAAGTCATGGATAAAGATGCCGGTGCCATTTAGGCTGGGATCGAGGATTCCGTTTGCCGTGTACCTGACCAATGCCAGCCTACCGTCCGGTGATACTTCTGCATAACCGGCAGCCACGATCTTGCCGTCAGGCTGGATTGCCACTGAGAGCAATTCGTCCTCGTTGTTGATCCTTATGTCGACCTGTTGATATCCGGTTCCACCGAAGCCCGTATCGAGAGTTCCGTCCTCGTTGAACCGCGCAACGAAGCTGTCAACCGAACTATGGTGTCCAACAAGAACGATCTTCCCGTCGGACTGTCTTACCGCAGCCGTTGTCCGACCGCCGGCAGATGGAATCGCGATCTGTTTGTAGCCGTTCGGAGCGTACGTTGTGTCAGGAGTTCCGTTGGTGTTGAATCTGAAGAACCATATTGTGCCTTGGCTGCCGCCTCCGCAGCAACCGGACCGGACGACGACAAATATCTTTCCATCGGGTAAGACAAAGCTTGCAAGAGGGCCCGCGGATGCACCAGGGTTCGCCGTTGTGACGCCGTTTGTTCCGAATGTCGGATCAAGTTGAGCGTAGATCGTTCCAAGGCAGAAAAATACAATTGTAAGCGTGAGTAATAGAGCGCGCGATGTCATGGGAACCCTCCTCCGGAATTTAGCGATATATTAATCTAGATTGGTTTTGAGACCAAGGAAATTTCGACGAGCGGCTTGAACTAATTCAGTCGAAAGATAACGGCCCCGCACTTTGCGACTTTGCGACTTTGCGGGGAAACCATCGTTGGAGATACCGGGCGCAGGTGTTCCCGCAAAGACGCTAAGACGCAAAGAAATCCGAATTGAAAATGCTATCTACCGCGATGACGTTTGGCGGGTGCTGAGAAGGTTGAATTGGTGCCTCACTCTGCGCTCAAGACGCTGGCAACGGTTTCTTTTTTCAGACCGCTTCCCTTCTTATTATTGTAATCGCTTAGGGAGATCTGCGGATCGCGCCACGCATCGAGGTGGCCGACCTGGTGGACGCACTGGATCGTGCATGTCGGGGCACACCATTTTTCGGTGATGTACTCGCGTTCCATGTCGCCGTGAGTGTATTCGAGAAGAGGGATTCCGGGAGTACCGCGCTGCTGTGAGCACCAGCTAACGATGCCGTTCTCGTCAATGTAGAGATATCGAGCACCGGCACGACAACGCCATTCGTATTCGCCGCCGTCCACGAGCTCATCCTGGAACCAATTCCAGCGAGCGTACGAGCGCGTGCCCTTCGATTTTATCTCTTTGTAAACTTCTTTTTCGCGCGTCGTGAGACCTTTATTCAGTCCCATCTCGTCATGAATGACACCGACGGTCGATGAGAATCCAAGCTCGCGGGCACGGTTGGCGATGATCAAAGCCTCGTCCGGATTAGCGACGCCGCCACCGACAACGGAATTGATGTTTACCTTAAACTTCGCGTAGTCGCGCAGATTGACGAGCTTCGAGTCGAGCACCTTAAGGCTCTTCTTCGAAACATCATCAGGCGTGACGTTGTCGATCGAGATCTGAAGGTAATCCAGTCCCGCCTCGTTCAGCTTTTTAACTTTCTCAGGCTGGAAGTAATACCCGTTCGAGATAAGGCCAGCGATCATCCCGTGATGTCGGATGCGTGCGATGATCTCGTAGATCTCGGGATGCATCATCGGCTCGCCGCCGGAGATCGTGATCACTGACGATCCGAATTCCGCGAGCTTGTCGATCCGCTCAAGCATCACGTCGATCGGCACCGGATCACTTGTCTTGTCGTATTCGTTGCAGTAGGTGCAGGACAGATTACAGCGGCGCATCGGCACGATGTGCACGAGCACGGGATGCTTTGTCGACGCGAAGGCTCGAACCGTGTGTCGAACTCCCCGCGTGAATCTGCTGAAACTACTTGCTTTGGGCATTTACGTGAAAACTTACGGTCGATCAAATTTGTAATTATAGAAGCTGCAACGACCGTTATCAAACCATGACAAAAGGCTCCGGTTTGTTCCGAAGCCTTGGTCGCAGTGAAACTTTCCGAATCAAATGTTATTGCCCGCCGACAATCGCGGTACCCTTCGGAGGTGAGATCTTGAAAACGCTCGCGTTCACACTTGCATTGCGTTGAACGTTCGAGAGCATGATCGTCGTCGTGTCATTATTCTTCTCTACGATCCTGACCTGCACCGGCATTCCGTTACTGTCCACCCACAGATCTGCGGTCTTATAGGACGTCGCACCCTTGGGCGTCAGCACAAGGTGAAACGTGTTCACCCCGTTATTCACCGTCTCATCACCCGCGTACTTAACGTCATAGTTCGCACTCAGTTGGGCCTTCGACATGCTCATGAACGCCAGAGCGCCGCCAGCCTTTGAGTTCTTACTTTTTACACCGTCAACTTTGCCTACGATTGCCTGCTTTGTCCGCGGACGGTAAAGAACGTACTGACCATTTGCAACAGCGAGGGATTCTTCGGCAGGCTTAACCCAATCAATGCGCATAAACATGGTTGATTCAGACTTTCCAGGCTTATAGCTAAGCGAGCCTTCCACAGTGTCAGTTTCCTTAAGGACTGAATCATGCTTGGCCATCTTGATGCCGCTTTTCAAACTGACGAGCGACTTGTTGTTGTCGTCCATCCGCTTCAGAATCTCTCGCAAAACCTGCGCTGAAGTATCCGTAGCCGCCGAGCCGAATAGAAATGCGATCGCGATCGCGGGGAGTATAAATCTAAAATATTTATTCATAGTAACGTTACTCCTTAAGAAAAAAGTCAGGGCCTGACGACCTGACCTCTGC
>JANMUW010000455.1:0-9882 GCA_031392105.1 Acidobacteriota bacterium
CCAGCAGTACACCCAGTTTCCCTTCCGCGGGAGCGATCTTTATACCCTTTTCCGCCATCAAACCTCCGAAGAAATGTATGCAAAGAGAATAGCTTTCTCTGTATTCGTGATGCAAATAGAGCTTTGATCGAGGAACCAGGAAGTTTCAGATCTTGATATGAAATTTGCCATCACTTTTGCACAATTTAGTTGCCCTCACGAATGAATTTCAGTAGAATTCTGGTTCCGCATTTTGCTGTGGATTTTTTTCTCGGAGCTTTATCGACTGAGAGATACACGCACTTCTATTAACTATAGCGATCTATCGTAGGAGCCGTCCGCACGCCCGCAACGAGCAAGAAACTTTGTATTGTAAAGGAAGGACCACCCATGAACGTTCGACTCACCACCCTTTTAGGTATTTCAATCGCGATCTTCTTTGCCGTTCAAACTACATCAGCTGCGAGCTTTGTTGTAACCACCGTCAATAACACCGGAGCGGGCAGCTTGCGTCAGGCGATCACCGACGCCAACAGCAACAATCAAGAAGACACGATCACGTTCGACCCCTCGGTCTTCAGCACACCGCAGACGATCGTCTTGGGCGGCAGTGAACTCGTGATCCTTCCCGACAACTCGTCAGGAGCGGCGAAGCTGCTAACGATCACCGGACCGGGTGTTGGTCTTTTGACTATCACCGGAAATTTGCAAAGCCGCATCTTCCATCTCGAGTTCTTTGGAAGAGCAAGTATCGAGGGGATGCGATTGACTGGCGGGAACGGGATCGGGAGCGTGTTTAATGGCAACGGAGGGGCAATTCTCGCGCAGCCGGGCATCCTCACTTTGAAATCGGTTTTGATCGAAGGAAACTCTATCGGTGCAAGCTTTCAGGGTGCCGGTATCTTCAACGCCTCCAGCGAACTGACGATCATTAGCTCGGCAATCGTCAATAACACAGGTGCGTTCAGTGGCGGTGGTCTCCAGTCGCGATCAGCCGCCGGCGTTCGGATCATCAACAGCACCATTAGCAACAACGAGGCCCGGATCGGAGCGGGCATAGTCCATGAAGATGGAGAGATGGAATTGACGAACTGCACAGTAGCTTTCAACCGCGGGAGCGATCCCGCCCTCGGCGGCGGCGGGGTCTATATGAGTCCACAGACGCCATTTTCTCCCGACCTCTACCCACGCAACAGCATCATCACGAACAACACCGCGGCCGGCGTACCTGCCGATTATTACAACTGGATTTACATTTCATCGAGGGGAAACAATATCCTTGGCGGTCATCTGGACACACCTGGACCTAACGATGTCCTAAATTCCGCAGGCAGTCTCGACCCGGTATTGCGACTGAATGGAGGACTGATGCCGACGCATGCGCTGCGACGCGACAGTCCGGGAATCGACGGCGGCAATAACTGCGTACTAACTGCTATCGCTTTCGGCGGATGTTCCGACCCGCCGGTGACGACCGACGTAAGAGCTATCTCACGGCCTCGGGATGCGGATAAGAACGGAACAGCGACCGTTGATATCGGTTCGTTCGAGGCGTTACCGTCAGAATTCTCTATCGCTCCTTCAGTTCCCGACCTTTCTTCCCTTAACGACACTGGCGCGAGCAATTCGGATAACATTACAACTCATCGTAATCTTTCCTTCGTAGTCTCGGGGCTGCTAAATGGTGCGACTGTCGAGTTTTACCGTAACGGAACGATGATCAGCAGTGGTGTCGTTTCAGGAACAACGGCTAACTTTGCGGATAATGATTTGCCGGCGAATACGGCGATTACATACACCGCCCGCCAGATCATTGGTGGTTACGGCAGTTTGCATAGTGACGGGCTGTTCGTTGTAATCGACAATACCTCGCCGATCGTAACGATCAATCAGCGGGACACCCAGCCGGATCCCACTCCCTTTCAGCCAATCGAGTACTCAGTTACATTCAACGAGCCTGTCTCAGGCTTCGGCGGCTCAGATATCTCTCTCGCCGGTTCGACTGCTAACGGATCTAACGCCGTTTTCGGTATCACGGGAACGGGTACCGCCTATATCGTCGCAGTCAGCAATGTTCAGGGTGATGGTACCGTGGTCGCGAGCATCCCCGCTTCCGGCGTTACGGATATCGCCGGTAATTCGAACTTAGCATCCACCAGCACTGACAACACGGTCACGCTGGACAGTACGCGCCCTGCGGTTACGATCAATCAAGCGGCGGCCCAGGCCGATCCGACAAGGTTTACTCCGGTTAATTTTACAGTTGTCTTTAGCGAACCTGTTACCGGGTTCACCAATGCCGACGTGTCACTGGTCGGATCCACAGCTAACGTAGCCGCGGCGACAAAAACGGTTACCGGCAGTGGAGCGACTTACAATGTGGCGATCGGAAATGTGACGTCGAATGGCGGTACGATCGTCGCAAGCATTCCGGCCTTTGCAGCGCTGGATGCTGCCGGAAATTTGAGCACAGCTTCAAGCAGTACGGATAATTCTGTTGTTCTCGACAATATTGCGCCGGGTGTCACGCTTAATCAGGCGGTTGGACAGCCTGACCCGGCCCACTCCCTTCCGATAAATTTCACCGTAGTGTTTAATGAGCCGGTAACCGGATTTGATTCGGCGGACATTCTTTTTTCCGGATCGACGGTCAACACTATCGGGGCAATCGTAGTGATCACCGGCTCCGGCCCAACATACAACGTCGCAGTCTCGAATATTACGTCAGCCAGCGGGTTCCTACGCGCCAGTGTCCGTTCTGGGGCCGCGGCCGATGTGGCGGGCAATATTAGTCTCGGTTCTAGCAGCACCGACAATTCCGTCTTGCTTGCGTTGCGGTCGACGAAGTACGACTTCGATGGAGACGGTAAAGCTGATATCGGTATCTTTCGCCCGGCCGTTTCAGGTGGAGAGTGGTGGATCAATCGAAGCTCGACGGGCCAAACATTCGCACTGCAGTTCGGTGCGTCGAGTGATCGTATTACGCCGGCAGATTATACCGGCGACGGAAAAGCTGACATCGCTTTCTTCCGTCCAAGCTCTGGTGAATGGTACGTGCTTCGATCAGAAGACTTCTCGTTCTTCGCGCTCCCGTTTGGAACGAACGGAGACATTCCCGCACCGGCGGATTACGATGCTGACGGGAAAGCTGACTTTGCCGTGTTCCGGCCGTCATCGGCTACATGGTTTATAAGCCAATCGAGCGGAGCACCGACACGCATCTTCCAATTCGGTGTGACGGGTGATCAGCCTGTCGTTGCAGACTACGATGGCGATGGAAAAGCCGATATCGGTGTCTTCCGTGCTGATACGGGCGGAGCACAATGGTGGATCCAGCGTAGCACTGCGGGATTGCTGGCGATGCAGTTCGGTGCTTCGACAGATAAAGCTGTTCAAGGTGATTACACAGGAGACGGCAAAGCAGATATTGCGATCTGGCGACCTTCGACCGGTGAATGGCTGATCGTCCGCAGCGAAGACTTCTCGTTCTACGGATTCCCGTTCGGAACGAACGGTGACACGATTGCACCTGGAGACTATGACGGTGATGGCAAGTTCGACGCGACTGTGTTCCGTCCATCAAACGCGACTTGGTTCATAGCGAGAACGACGGCCGGTACCCAGATCGTGCAGTTCGGCGCGACGGGTGACTTGCCGATACCGAACGCGTTTGTTCCGTGAGATAGTCTATCGAGTCCGGTGAGTCTATTGAGTCTATTGAGTCTATTAAGTCTGGCGAGTCTAGCGAGTCTAGCGAGTCTAGCGAGTCTAGCGAGTCCGCGTGTCTTCCGCGCTTTCCGTATTCCGCTTTCTAGGGAAGTAAACACGGACTCGCCAGACTCGATAGACTCTATAGTCTCGCCAGACTCCCGTATTGACCTTCTTTTCCAAAAATGAACGAACTCAACAAAAGCGAATCCAAACTAACGACTTCCATCCGTGAGATGTCGCACGAGCTGCGAACGCCTCTCACGAGCATCATGGGTTTTTCAGAACTGTTGCTCGAAGATGAAACCCTAACCGGCCAGACCCGGGAATATCTGACGGTGATCAACGAGGAGTCGAGAAAGTTGTCGAGCTTGCTCAACCATTATCTGTCGATCCTCTTGGTCGAGGCGGACCGAGAATAAGCTGCCGCGTCGCGAGCCAAACGAATCGTGGATTGACAAGTAGATAGCGCGAAAACAATCGACGTGGTTCCTGGACGAGCCGAAACATCCATTCGAGTCCGAGCTTGCTCAAGATGTGAGGCGCCTCGCGAATATTTCCCGCGTAGAGATCGAATGCCGCGCCGACGCCAATCATCACCGCATTTACCGCCGAGCGATTCTCCGCCATCCATCGCTCTTGTTTCGGACAACCGAGACCGACGAACAGTATCTGTGTCTTCGAGTCATTGAGAGCCTGTAGATCCGCAGCCTTCTCCAAATCACTGATAGGTCTAAAAGGAGGTGACAGCGCGTAACTCACCTCTAGTTGCGGAAACTCTTCGCCGGACCTCGATAAGATCTTTCGCAAAACTTCCGGCCGTCCGCCGCGAAATCCGACACGCAAATTTTTCTCTTCAGCATGCTTCATAAGCATCGGCATCAAGGATGGGCCGCGCACTTGCGTTGCGTCGTCGTTTCCCTGCAGCCGCTGCATCCAGACGAGCGGCACCCCATCCGGCAAAACGATGTCAGCGTCATTAACGAGCGTCGCAAAATGCGGATCGTTCTCGGCTTCGATCGCGACGTGAACATTCGCGACACAGACATATCCGCCGCTCTCGCGATGTGCGATCTCATCAATTCGCTTGATCGCCGTTTCGTAATCACAAACGTCGACCTGCAGTTTCAGGACAGGCACACGAATGCGATCAGATTGTTCCGTCGTGGTCATTTTTTGGCGAGGGCTTCGGCATAAATGCCTTTTAGCTTTTGAGAATAACCATCCATATCGAATCGCGAACGGACCGTATCTCGAGCATTGTGTCGGTACTCGTTCCAGCCGGTCTCGCCTTCCGAGAGAAGGAACTTGAGTTTGCCTACGATCTGCGTGATGTCGCCGGGATCGATAAGGAAACCGTTGCGCCCGTCTTCGACAACGGTCGGCAACGATCCGCGATTCGATACGATAGGAACGCAACCCGACGCCATAGCCTCGAGCAGCGCAAGCGAAAGGCCTTCGAAGCGCGAGGGCATGAGAAAAATGTCGGCCGAGCCCAGAGCCTGAATTTTTTCCGCTCCGGAAATGACACCGCCGTAATGAAATTCGTCGCCCAGGACTCCGGTCATCCGTCGAACGAACTCTTGTTGATCCGGGCCCGTTCCGAAACACGAAAATTTGAATTTGAATCCCTGCTCCTTAAGCAAACGGCAAGCTTCGACCATCTCGCTCAAACCTTTGGCTTCCTGCAAACGGCCGAGATAGATAATGTTCTTCGTGGCCCAAGGGCGCTCGGCGTCGGAAAAATCATTCGCGACGACGGCGTTCGGGAGAATCGTCGTCTTCACTTCGGGAGAGAATTGCTCAATCCTCTCCGCCTCGCCTTCGCCGAGCACAGCAACGCGTGCGGCGGTGCCGAGCAGATTGCGTGCCAGCGACGCGATCACGGGATTCGGAAAGTCTTCCATCACATACCGCCCGCCATGAACGTGCAGTACGATCGGACGCTTTCCAGCGGATCTTGCGAGGATAAGATCGCGGATGATCGCTCGAGGTTCGAAGGCTGTGTTGATGTGAATTATTTGTGGATTCGACTGACGGATCGCGCGGCGGAATGCAAATGGGAGTTTGAGTTGTGTGACCGCCCAGCTCAGATCAAACTTTTCTCCATCCTTCCGACCGGCGCTAAAATGTTCGAACTCGCAGCCACCGCGTTCGATGATGTTGGAAATCATCGTCGAAATTCCGCTGACGTTCTCGTTTTCGTTAAGACTGGGTGACGTTATGAGGACTTTCATCGTCTCGATGAAAAGAATATCGCATCCTCATTTGTGTTGTCATGACTGAAAGACAAATTGGCGCGCGTGCGCATCAGGTTGCAAGTCGCGCAGCATTCGCTTAAAAAGAAATAGTCGTGAGAACCGAAACCGCAATCCGAAACGTCACTATGCTAAAGGCCGAGAACCGTGTACCGCGGTTTGTGATGCCGATCGTCAAAAGCGGTGTCGTTGCAATGGACGCTTTTTTGACGGTTTTTTGTTTCCTTGCGGCGTTCATGCTTCGCGAGGGAGCTCCGGTTTTCTCACCCACGGCGTGGGCATGGTCCCAGGCATTCGTTCCATACGCAGGAATCTTGTATTTTGCCGTACCGATTCGTCTGTTGATGTTCGCATACGAACGGGCCTATCAGTTTCAGGGAGCGTTCTCGTACACGCGCGAGACTGTAAAGATCTTCAAAGCCGTGTCGGTCGGATCGCTGCTCATAACCGGTTGGGCGTTCCTCTTCCGGGGCGGTTACGCGTTCCGTGATTTCTCATATTCGCGCGGCGTATTTTTTATCGACTTTGCGCTCGCTCTCGGATTGTTCCTTATCGCGCATCTCGCTTTGCGTTTCGTTCAGGCGCGGATCCGGGGCCGTGGCATCAACCTGATCCCAACACTGGTCGTAGGTACGAATGCCGAGGCCGAACAGACTATTCGCGAGCTGAACGACCGGCGCGATCTGGGCTATCGCGTTATCGGCGTGGTTCGATATAACGAGCTCGATCGCGGTGAATCTCCTGATTTAGAAGCTGAAGTTATCGGGTCATTCGACGATCTCGCACTGCTTATCCGGGATCTTGAGATCCAGGAAGTCATTATCACCGACAACACGATACCAAGTGAACGCCTGTTCGATGCCATGATGCAGGTCGGGCGCAAACAGCGGGTCGAGTTCCGGTTTGCACCGACGTTGTTCGATCTGCTTCCCCAAAAAACGAGTGTTGAGCAAATCGGTGTTCTTCCAATGGTGCGGCTCTTCCGTGAGCCGTTGTCTGATCTGCAGCGGTTCGTGAAACGCACTTCGGATATCTTGATCTCCGGTCTGGCGGTGATAATTCTTTCGCCGCTTCTACTGGTAATTTCACTGCTGGTGAAGCGCGGCTCGAGCGGGCCAGTAATGTTCAGACAAGAACGCGTGGGAATGGACGGGCGGATATTCCTTTGTTACAAATTTCGAAGCATGCATGCCGATGCCGATGAGTCGGCACATCGCGAGGCGTATCGGAAAAATATTCTCGGCGACGCCGAGGCGAACGCGGGCGATGTGGAACGGCCCGTATTCGGAAAGGTCAAGGATGACGACCGCGTGACGGCGGCAGGGCGGTGGCTCCGACGTTCAAGTCTTGACGAGCTGCCTCAGCTTTTCAACGTTATCAAGGGCGACATGAGCGTTATCGGGCCGCGTCCGCCGATTCCGTACGAGGTTGAAGGCTATGAGCTCTGGCATCGCAAACGGCTCGATATGAAGCCGGGTATTACCGGTCTCTGGCAAGTCTCCGGCCGCAATCGTCTGACGTTTGATGAAATGGTGCGGACCGATCTTTACTACATCGAGAACTGGTCGCTGTGGCTAGATCTAAAGATCATTTTCCTTACGCTTCCCGCCGTCTGGCGAGGCGATGGTGCCCGCTAGGTTTGAGCGCGAACTCATGAGCTCGATAGCTGAGTCATTATCGAACGCCGAGACGATCCTTAAATCTAGTGGGATCGCCGAACCTCGCCGCGAAGCGATGTCGCTTCTAATGCTCGCCACTCGGAAAGACAAGACATTCGTCTATTCGCGACCGGAATACCTACTCACTCCCGATGAGGTCACGGTCCTGGATTCTTATCTGGAAAGGCGCTCGCAGCGCGAGCCGCTGCAGTACATTTCAGGCGTGCAGGAATTCTACGGACTCGAATTCGAGGTGACCCCCGACGTCCTGATCCCGCGTCCCGAGACCGAGATGGTTGTCGAGCATGCGATCGAGATCATTCGTACATCAGGGATCGAGTCGTTTTGTGATGTAGGCACCGGGTCGGGATGTATTGCCGTCTCGATTCTTCACGAAGTAAGGTTCGTGACCGGGACGGGCCTCGATGTTTCTCGCAATGCCTTGAAAGTCGCTGCGGGTAATGCCCAGAAGCACGATGTAAGCGTGAGATTGAAACTTCTAAAATCGGATCTATTCAGTGGTCTCGCCAACGAGAAGTTCGGCCTCGTAGTTTCGAATCCGCCTTATGTGCCTGTGCGGGACGTTCGCGATTTACAGGCCGAGGTTCGTGATTTCGAGCCGCACCTCGCATTGACAGATAGCTCGGACGGGCTGTCGATCATTCGGCGAATCGTCCGGGACGCTCCGATGCACCTGTCGGAACAGGGTCATTTGCTTCTGGAAATCGGATTCGACCAGTCGGAGAAGGTGGCCGCAATGTTCGATCCAGGGCTGTGGCAAGAGCCCGAACTGTTCCCAGATCTGCAGGGCATTCCAAGACTCGTTTCTACCCAACTGATTTAAAGGAACCTGCGGCGGTATTAGCGCGTAATTAAAATGCGCTAAATTGATGATTGCTTGCCTTTCCATCGGGAATGGAGTTACTATAAGGCGTTTCAAGACAAGCATTTTGAAAAACTTACAGGTCTTTAGCGTGAGCAGCCACGAGTTCCCAGGTTTGCCGTTACCTGGAAATCCAAGCGTAAGTTTTAACCTTTTTTTCGATAATCGGAGGTGAGGGTATGAATCTTTTATTGGCTTTTGTCTCATTGATCCTGACTGGGCTTTCGTTTTGGATGTACACGAGAAGTGCTGATAACACGTTGTGGCTGATCGGAGTTGTTCTTTTCCTGATCGGCACGCTGGTTTTCGGCGCCCTATATTTTTCAGGCAGAGTAAACAAAACCGAGGATATTCACATAACCGAATAGCCGGAGAGTTACCTCTCAAGCTGATGTAGCGGCACGCCGTCGCGTACGTATCAGTAAGATCATGCGGGCGACCGAGTTCGACAAATCGAGCTCCGATTCGCCCGCTTTTGTTTTGATACATCTTTCGCTTGTGTAATTTCCTCTAAGAATGGTTATAATGTTGACTAAAATGTAAGGATTAAATAGCCGTTACATTTTGCGCCCGGATATCGGGCTTTAAGAATGCCAAAGATTGCAGACATACAAGAAACACCTAACCCGAACGCGGTTAAATTTATTTTGAAGGAGCCGGTTTCGCACGGCACCTCCCACTCGTTCAAGACACGTGATGATGCGGTCGGTAACGAGCTTGCCGAGTCGCTTTTCGAGATCGGGAACGTCGTGTCCGTCTTCTACATGGACAAGATGATCACGGTCGAAAAAACCGACGAGTCAGAGTGGGACGAGATCCTACCGGATCTGGCAGTGCCGATCCGAGCTTTCGAAAGTGTTCGCTCATCTAATGGCAACGGTACCGCCGCCGCAGCCGTCGGTGGCGCCATCGCCTCTGCCGCTGCATCAGATGACCCAAAATTGCGCGAGATCGAAGCTATCCTCGACGAGAGGATTCGTCCATACCTGGCAGGTGATGGCGGGTGGCTCGAAGTTGTAGACCTTACCGATAACACACTGCATATCCGATACGAAGGCGCCTGCGGTAGCTGTCCGAGTTCGCTCACCGGAACGCTGGCGGCGATCGAGAACATGATCAAAGAAGAGATCGATCCCGAGATCGAGGTCATCGCCGTCTAACGTCTATTCCCTTGAGAAACAACAATTTTCTTGACATGACTCGCCGCCGTTCGTCATAATTCACAACGGTGGCGATTTTCCGTAAATTGTCATTGCTCAGCCCGCAACCAACTTTCTACCCAGAACCGCCATCCTGATCCACCTCGTTTCGTAGTCGTATTTTCAACATTTGGAGGAGAAACCGTAGTGAACAGTGAAGAACTCGAACTTAGTCTGAGAACTGAATTCGAGAGTTA
>JANMUW010000506.1:0-3402 GCA_031392105.1 Acidobacteriota bacterium
GAGAGCGACCGTTCGTGTCCACCGGACCGGACCTGGGAGGTGGCGAGCGACGCTGCAAAGATAGTTTCGTCGCTGAAGCCACGAACTTCGCGGCCCTCGACGCCGGCCGTAAGGAGATGCATTCTAAGAGGCCGCGACCAGAAAAGGCTGGCACCGAACGCTTGTGAGGGCACACGCTGGATCCTTGAAAGCGTTTCCGAATTCCGATCGGCCGACACGCCCGAGAATGTTTGATCATAAACCTGCGATTCGAGAAACGCTCTTAACTGAAATGTGCCGAATCGCGCATTCGCAAAGTCGGCGCCGCCCGCCGCCTGACGAAGATAAGTTCGGTTGGTCGTCAACCGAGTTCCATTATCACGACGTTCGCCGAACAGATTTCCACGCAGAAACACTCTGTTCGCGGATCGTGGACCGAAGGTGCGTCCCATCGTGACAACCCCGTTCGCGTGACGGCTATTGGCGGGCGTATCTGCGAGACCGCGATCGGTTTCAGCAGCGGGCACATATCCGTCGGTCCGAAATGCTTCAGCCGCGACATCGATGCTCCACTTCGAAATTGAGTACGATCCCGCGACACCACCGTCTAACGTACCCTGGGTGCCGCCTGAAGTTTCAAAGCGAAGCTGCGGATCAGCATTCGAACCGCGGGTCTCGATGTTTATCGCTCCGCTCAACGCCGATGTGCCGTACAACGAACTCGCACCGCCGCGCAAAACTTCGATCCGTTCGACCGCGACGTGCGGGACGCGCGACCAATAAGTCCATCCACCGAACGCATCGTTAAGCGAAAGGCCGTCGAGCAGAACGCTCACACGGCTTGCACCGCTCCCGGCGAGGCCGCGAAGATTCGCTCCCTGTGTTGTTGGATTTGACGTCTTGCTCGAACTGCGGCGAAAGAGCGAGAATCCGGCGACCTGACGAAGCGTGTCGTCCGTTGTTTGCGCCGCCGTCGTCTGAAGTGATTCGCGATCGAGAACGACGACGCTCGCGGGAGTTTCGCTCAGCCGTGTCGGTACCCGTGTAATGGAAACTACTACGTCGGATGCGATCCCGGCCGGACTAAGCACGATCGTAAAATCGCGGACGCCGTTGTTTGAGATCGCCCGTTCGAACGGCACGAAGCCACGTGCCGTGACTATCAACGCGCTTAGGTTCGTGACGGTCGCGATGATCGAGAAGCTTCCTTCATCCCCGGTCGTAGACCGACCCAATACCATGGCCCCGTCTCTCACCGACACATCCGCATTCCGGATCGCTGCCCCTTGCTGATCGACAACAACGCCGGTCAGCGTCTGCCCGGACACAGTTCCGACGACGAGAAGCAAAACGAAGAGGAACATGGGCCGCATGAAAAGATTGTACCGAACTTCAATGGACGGTTAGCATGAAGATTCGCCGAAATTGATGTGAGCGTGCGTAGCACGCGGCCAAAACTTTAGCTACACACGGAGCGAAGCGGAGTGTGTAGTGGGATAGCGATAACCGGCCGAGCCTGTGAAACAGGCGACAGAGCGACGCGTGTTTCACACGCTGGATCTTCACATCGCCACGCAACCCCACGTTCCGCTTCGCTCCACGTGGGGCTAAAGTTATTGCCGCGTGCTTCGCACGCTTTGTGCTGTGGCGCCGCTGGCAGAACGATGCCGGTCGTCCGTCTGGTCTTGTGTGGTTCGTTATTTATCACGTGTGGTAACCAACCCTGAATTAATCGCCTTGTAGTATTCGCGAGCATCAAAGGCAAAGGGGCCAAGGTCGCCGAAATCTTCGAATAGGACTTTGTCGTCGTAACTATTCTCATAGCCGAATTCACGCCAAAATATTCTGTCGCCCTTCCGCTCGATAGTAATCGAGATCGCACCGCAGTCGAGATCGCCGCACTCCCCGCAAACAAACAAGCTAGTTCGATCATTCGGAAAGTCCGCTGCCTCTTTTCGCAGCAACCGCTGTACGGCTTTTCCATTTTGATCAGGCACAAACCATCCGAGGCACGAGACCTTATCGGCGCCAATTTGATCGTGAAGCGATTGTCCGTCAATAACGAAATCGAGGAAATCACGTTCTGTTCGTCCGCCGCCGCCAGTCCGTTTCTTCCACTCCAACTTAATCGACGAAGTCTTGACGTCATCCATCTGACTAACCAATCCTAGCCGTCCGAACCGCTAGGTTCTGAATCCTATCCCGCCTCACCCCAAACCCGATTCCCGGCTTGTCCGGAGCCGTAATCGTCCCCTGCGCCTTTACTTCGACTTCCGGTTCGATGATGTCTTCGTGCCAATAACGTTTCGATGCTGAAACATCACCCGGCATTGTGTAACCGGCGAGCGTCGAGATCGCGATGTTGTGTGCACGGCCGATTCCGGATTCGAGCATCCCGCCGCACCAGACCGGCATACCGGCGAGACGGCATGTCTCTTCAATCAACTTCGACTGCGAATGACCGCCGACGCGTCCGTTTTTCAAGTTGATGATCTTTCCTGATTTCAGAGCGATCGCCTTTCGCGCGACGTCCGGTGATTTGATCGGCTCGTCGAGACAGATGGGAGTCTTGATCTGACGCTGCAGCTCCGCGTGATCGATGATGTCGTCGTGTGACAGCGGCTGTTCGAGCATCATCAGATCGAATTCATCCAAGCTACGAAGCTTGTCTATATCGGCGAGCGTGTACGCCGAATTCGCGTCGCCCATCAGGCGAATATCCGGAAACACTTCGCGCAGTCGCTTGATGATGTCGTAATCCCAATGCGGTGCGATCTTGATCTTGATCCGCTGGTATCCAGCGTCGACCTCAGTCTGAATTTTTTCAATCAACTGCTCGACCGAATCTTGTATCCCGATCGACACGCCGCATTCGATCTCCTGATTCACACCACCGAGATGACGCCAAAGGGGAACGCCGAGCTTCTTTGCTTCGAGATCCCAACAAGCGGTTTCGATTCCTGCCTTCGACATGCGATGTCCGCGTGCTCGCTTCATCAGATCGAAGATCTCCGATGCATTCTCGACCTCGCGACCCACGACCATCGGTGCTAGGATCTTCTCGGTGGTTACCCACGCCGAATCGGTCCACTCATCCGAATACGACGGCGTCTCTCCGCACGTCACTTCGCCCCAACCCTCGGCTCCGTCGGCGTCCTCGACACGCACCAAAATTATCCGCCGCTCATACGTCCGGCCAAAGCTGGTCTCGAGAAAATGAACTAACGGGAGATTGATCTCCGTGAGTTCGATGGATTTGATCTTGAACATGTAAGAGCGACGCCTCTCTCTGTTAAACAAACCTCAATTATAGCCAATGTTTGTTCAAGCGTAAAAGCGTCATTCCTACTGCACCACCTCAAACTGCACAAATTGCGTCGCGATCTGCTGTTTTTTCTTGGCCAGCGGATCGCTGATGATGAC
>JANMUW010000513.1:0-3983 GCA_031392105.1 Acidobacteriota bacterium
GTGACGAAGACGGAAAGTTATTCCGGCGGTCGGCGATTTGCACTCATATGGGGTGCATCGTGCGGTTCAACTCGTCAGAAAAGACGTGGGACTGCCCGTGTCATGGCTCGCGGTTCGGCGTGGACGGGCATGTGATAAATACGCCGGCTATTTCGCCGCTTGCGGCCGTAGAAGAAAACTCCTGATCTCATGGATCTTTTCAAGTGCGGCTTTTTCACCGAGCTCGACAAGCTCGTCGCGCTTTCCAATCTCATCCGGACGGATGTGCGCGATCTGCGGTTCGATGACGATGTCGGCGCGGTAATGCTGATTTCGCGATGCCGTGCGGATCATCATCATCGCCGATTGAAAAAATGTTCCGAGCAGAGTGCTCGGCCGACCCCAGAATGTCGATCCGCAAGTCAGAAGATCGACGGCGATCACGACGTCTGCTCCCAAATCCCGCACCGCCCGCGTGGGCATCGGCGAGACAACGCCGCCGTCAATCAACGCGCGACCTTTGCCATCGATCACCGGAACGAACACGCCCGGGATCGCACAGCTCGCACGGATCGCCTCGGCAAGATCGCCTTCGTTCTTCAAGACGATCTCGTCTCCCGTTTCGAGATCGCATACTACGCTCGCGAAGGGAATCAGCAGATCTTCGAAACGAGTCACCGGAAAATTGTCATTGATGAATTTCCCCATCGGGGCGTTCGACAGAAGCCCGCGCGGCGAATAAGAAAAGCCCGCGACGCCAAACCAGCTGATCTTTTTTCCCATGTCGATGATCTCGGCAGGTGTCAGACCGGAAGCAAAAGCACCCGCGACAAATGATCCGGCCGATGTTCCGGATACGAGATCGATGGGAATGTTGTTATCGACGAGTGCCTTCAGCACGCCAATATGAGCGAACCCGCGTGCTCCGCCGCCCGAAAGTGCAAGGCCTATTTTCTTTTTCATAAGAGGTCACCCGCGAAATACGCGAAAGGACGCGGAAAGCAGATGGTCGTTTTTGTCGATGGACAGGACAAAGGGATATTTCGCGTTTTTCGTGTATTTCGCGGGCAGAATTCTGCTCCTTTGATTTTACGCGCCCGCTATGGAAAACTTAAGCCCTCAATAAATGACTCCTCAAGAATCCCTATTATTTCCAAGACAGCAACGCGGATCCGACATCGCAGGCGGCGAGAAAGTATGCCCGGTTTGTTCGCGTGAAACTGCGGACGAGTTCGTCCCGCTGATCGTTCTCGACGAGGACCTCCAAAAGCTGGTGACCGCAAATGCCCCGGACACGCGCGAGTTCGCCGCGATCTGCTCGCGATGTCTTAGACTCTTTGAACGTGCCCAGGACCAGATCGAGCGCGATGCTGCCGTGCAGAAGGACGGCTCGCATGTTCTTTCAACTCCGCTCCGTTTGGATGCGGATGATCGGTTCACAGGGAAAGGCGTGACGATCGCTTTTCTCGATTCGGGGTTTTATCCGCATGTCGATCTGACGACGCCAAAGAACCGGATAATCGGCTATCGCGACCTGCTTCAGGAAGACGGTGAGCTTGGATCTCTCTTTCAACCTGATGTGGCGAGCTGGCACGGGATGATGACATCGGTCGTCGCCGCCGGCAACGGTTCGCTGTCTAACGGATTCTATCGCGGGCTCGCTCCGGATTCGGATGTCGTTCTGGTAAAGCTTGCACGCACCGGTCGAATCACCGAAGAGAATATTCAGACCGGCCTCGAATGGGTGCTTGCGAACCGCGAAAAATATAAAATTCGCGTCGTAAACATTTCGGCGGGCGGTGACTATGAACAGAGCTATCTCGAAGATCCTCTATCACGCACTGTCGAAGAATGTACCGCTGCGGGGATCACGATCGTATGTGCAGTCGGTAACGCCGGTCATCTTCCAAATCATCCGGTGTTCCCGCCGGCAAGCGCCCCGTCGTGCATCGCCGTCGGCGGGCTCGACGATAACAATTCGATAAATCGCGCCAAACGCGGAATGTACCGATCGTCGTACGGGCCGACAGCCGACGGCCTGCAAAAGCCGGAAGTGATAGCTCCGTCGATCTGGATCCCGGCGCCGATCCTGCCGAATACGCCCACCGCTCAACAGGCCGAGCTGCTCCAGAGGTTGGACAAAAGCGAAGACGGCGATCTGCATGCGATCATCCGTGCGAATCCCGGCATCGATGCCGAGCTTGATGCGGCACTCGACCGTCCGGTCCATAGTATCCGGCAGATAATCATCCTCAAGCTTCGCCGCGAGAACGTCATCACGCAGCATTACAAATACGTCGACGGCACTTCGTTCTCGGCGCCGATCGTCTCATCGCTCGTCGCCCAGATGCTCGAAGCCAACCCTTCGCTCACGCCGCAGAAAATAAAACGGATTCTTATTTCGACGGCTGAACGCCTGCCGCATTATGAAGTAGATCGGCAAGGCTGGGGTGTCATCGATCCGCGGCGGGCGATCGAGTTTGCACTAGGGTTCACTAATTCTTAACGCAGAGATCGCGGGGATCGCGGAGAAAGAGATTTGCCCGCGAAATACGCGAAAAGACGCGAAAGGAAAGACATCAGCCTTCGCGACCTTTGACGTATTTCGCGGGCCCAACCCTCTTCGGCTTTCTGGCTCAGCGTTCTCCGCGATCTCTGTGTTGAATCTTCCGCCTAGTTATTTCTGAAGTTGTAGACGATCTGTCCGGTTGAGTTCGCGGCTTCGCTTCGCATTCGAGATTGCCGGGCTGCGCTTTCGGCCGCCGATCTGAGTAGAGGATGGCCGCTGACCGCTCGGGCGGAAATCACATTCCCGGTTCCGTCAATCGCGACTTGTACTCGCACCTCACCCGCAGCTCCGATCTGTTTCGCCATCGGCGGATACACCGGCCGCGGCAAACTCACCGCCATCCCGTTCAGGACACCGCCATTTAAATTACGCCCCGGCGTCGAGGGAGGGCGAGGTGTAGGCGAAACGCCCGGCCTTATTATCGTAGGCTGCGGCGTCGGGATCGGAGTCCGGCTCGGTGTCGGTGTTGTGTCGTCGTCGTCCGGTGTCGGTGAGGGTGTCGCACTCGGGCTCGGCTTCGGAGTCGGGGTCGGCGTTTTCAGGTTCGCGTTGGTGTTGGTGTTCAGGTTCGTACTCGAATTGAAGTTCGCGTTCAGGTTGAAATTGAAATTCGTGTCGATACCGAGATTCGTGTTCGCGTTTAAATTCACGTTTGCATTCGCATTGGCGTTCAAATTCGAGTTCGCCGAATTATCGCGCTGCAGAAGCCACATACCTCCGGCACCGATGCTCAGGACCACGATCGTTCCGAGGATAGTGAGTATGACGACCTTGGCCGTGTTCGCTTTCGAAGGCGGATCGTACGGCGGAGCAACACGAGCTCGTCCCTGCTGCTCGCGCGCTTCTTCGTAGGTGGGGACGACAATTCGCGGCCGTCCTTGTTCGGGTTCAGGCGGTACCGGGATATTTCGCCTGACCACGGTTACATCGTTCGCATCGTCTTCGGCCGGTTCGTCAAGGCTTTCGCTGGGCATGGCGACAAACTTCGGCTCTTCCACTTCGAGCAAGGGCGTGCCGTCCTTCATACAAAACCGCAGGATCTCTTCGTCGTAACGTGCTTCGCAGGTCGGGCAATATTTCATATCTCTTCAATGTCAGGACTGCCGGGGGTATTTGTACGAATGTTTTAACACAAGTAACCCGGAAGTCCCAGAGTTCCAAGGTCGCGTGTCGCAGATCACAAGCCGCAAAAGCCCCAGAATCCCGTGTAGGGACCCCAGGGGGCTTCTGAACTGTTGATCGTATGATCGCACCGGCGACCTAGAATAGGCTTTTATTCTGACCCGAATGCCTGACCGATTTATACCGCACCGGGTATTCGGTAAGGCGTCGTCATAAGCTGATCAAATTGTAATCCCCACTGAATGACGCGCGATGTTCCGCTGGCGTGGGGAGCTCGTCGGCGCTTTCGGCTGGACGATTTACAAAGACCTCC
>JANMUW010000098.1:0-10984 GCA_031392105.1 Acidobacteriota bacterium
TTCGACGGTCTCAACTGACAAGTTCCCCGCTATAACTTCGACTAAAGTCTCAGGCAGCAAACTGACGTTGGCCCGGTTTTTCGCGGCATCTACAAATTCGCGCCTCGCCGTCGGTTCTCTTCGGCGGTATGCAATACTCACCGATCCCGCGAGCTCGGAAAGTATCATCGCATTTTCGAATGCAGCATCTCCGCCCCCAACTATCAAAACGCTCTTTCCAGTGACATTCGCTTTATCTTTCGAACCAGATTCGAGAATTCCGTTTCCCCGAAAATCGATCTCGCAGGGGATGCCGAGTAAACGCCTTCTGACGCCAGTGGCGATGATCATCGCTCGGCATGAAAGGCTGTCAGTTCTGCCGCGTTCGCCAGCAGAACGCACTTCCATCGAGCCGAAATCTATCGACGTTGCTTTGATTCCGATTCTCCGAACAAAGTTGCGCGCCGCAATAGATTTCTCAAACCTTGATAACAGCTCCAGCCCATTCGCGACGCTCACACCGAGATAGTTTTCAATCGGGTTGTAGATATGGTGGAGTTGGCCACCCAACCCGTTTTCTTTTTCGACTAAAACCGAATTCAGGCCCAACTCGGAGCACCACAGAGCCGCTGATATTCCTGCCGGACCGCCGCCGATTATCGCAACATCGACAGAACTTTTCGTGGATTTCATACTTGATTACACAATGTTTTCATTACGACTTTTTGTCAACAAGATGTGCCATTTTTTGTCAGAAACGGGCGATCGTAAGCCAACTCAACCCGCTCACGCGCAGAGCCAAAATCTCGCGCACTCTTGATTTTATCAGCACTTTAGGCCCCTCGTAAGATCTTCAGCTATTTCCAAATGCTGGCATTTGTTTTGCAAGTGCGGGTCAGTTGTAGTTGCGCTCGATCCGCAAAACGCAGCCTTTCCATCTCGAAGCTCTCTAACAATCCTTCTTTCCTACAGCTAATATGAGATTAGAATTTGATACCGCCGTTTCCGCTCCACCTCTCGCGAACGAGACCGATCGCGCGGGTAGCGTCGACACGGCAGAAGTAAAATCCACACTCAATCAAGGCATCAAAGCCGCACAGGCCGGCAATAGAGCACAGGCCCGCACCTCACTTCTCCGGGCAACTGAACTCGATCCCCGAAACGAAAATGCCTGGCTTTGGCTGGCATCGATAAGCGAGTATCCCGAGGAGCTCTTAGGCTTCCTGAATCACGTGCTCGATATCAACCCAGAAAATCAGCGGGCCACCGAGTGGAAAATAGCGACGCACTCCCTGCTTTCGAAAACGTTTGTGCAGCGCGGAATTGACGCCACACAGGAGAACCAAAAGGATTTTGCCGCCGAATGCTTCCAGACCGCGCTTGAATACGACGATCAAAACGCCGTCGCGTGGATGTGGATGGCATCTCTTTCGGAATCGCAGGCCGTAAAAGTTTCGCTTCTCGAGAGAGCCCTCGAGATCGAACCCGAAAACGAGTCCGCGGCTACTGCACTTGAAACCGCGAGAGCGAGCATTCTGAAGGACCGCCTTACCGAGGCCAAGTCAGCCGCCGTCGCAGGCAATCACTCTGAAGCGAATAGTATCCTGGATTCCCTTCTCGAAGTTAAGCCGGATTCGATCGAAGCCTGGACGATGAAATCACACTTGTCTGAGGGCTTCGACGAAAAAATAAGGTGCTTCGAAAGCATTCTGGCGATCGACCCTGAGAATGTTGCGGCAAAGTCAGGCCGGGATTCCTTATTGTCGATCTTTGGAACAGCCGAGGCGGCGGAAGCAGAAAGCTCGAAGGAAGCTCAGGCTGCTTGTGACGATACGGCGTCCGTTTACGCAGCCTACTCAGTGGGGCCTGCAATCGATAGAAGCCCAACCCAAGACCTTGAAATGCCGGCCGGATTTGCTACTGAAGTAGAGGTCGCTTTTGAAACACAGACCGAATATACCCCCAAGGAAAATTATGAGAACGAACAGCCGGAGAGCGTCGCGGAGCCGTTTGCTACGCTTGCGGAGGAAACTGCGGTGCCTGTTGAGGCGCCGGCAATCGAATGGGACGATATAGCTCCCCTTCAAGCGTTCAACGAGCCTGAGCCGGCACCTGCGACTGTCGAGTTTTCGGAACCCGAATTCGCCGATATCGACCCAAGAGCTGAAACCGTTGTGTTCAGTTACGACATGCCGTCAGATCGACGACTGCCAGAAAATCAAGACGAGACATTCGACGAAACGTCGTGGTCTGAGGAGACTTCGGAACCGGCCATAATGATGCCCGCGAATTGTCTACCATTCGACGAACCCCCGTTCGAGCCCGTCGCCAAAACGTTCGTCGAATCGGCCGAAGTGCTCACAGTCAAGGCTGAGTCGATCGAGTGTCCCTTCTGCCACAGAACGAACGACGCGCAAGTTATTTCCTGCCAATCGTGCATGGCAGTGCTAACTTTATCTGATCTCGAGCTCCTCCTCGCGAATCACGACTCGGACAAGCTCACGTTGAGGCGAGCGGTCGAGGAAATGGAACGACAACGCCAGAGTCGCGAGTTCGGTCCCGATGAATTGGTAACCCTTGGCCTCGGCCATCTCAACCTCAGGAATCTGCAATTGGGTTACTCGTGCCTCCAGGACGCCTCCAAGCTAAGCCCGAACAACGTGGTTCTGGCCGGGCAAGTCAACTCGCTACATATCCGTCTCGAAGAGATCAAGAAACAGGAAGAGGCTCATTTGAAGATGCCGAAGGGTAAATCAATCCTAGTCGTCGATGACAGCCCCACGGTTAGAAAACTGATCGCTGGCAAGTTGGAAAAATGCGGACACGAAGTGATCTGTGCAAATGACGGCGTCGAGGCAATGGAACGCCTCGAGAATTATGTTCCGGATCTGGTCCTTCTCGACATTACGATGCCTCGAATGGATGGCTATCAGGTTTGCAAAAATATCCGAAGCAATTCCGCGACAAAGGATGTGACCGTCGTCATGATCTCAGGGAAGGACGGATTCTTCGATAAGGTCCGGGGCCGCATGGCCGGCACAACTGGCTATATAACAAAACCGTTCGGACCGGAAACCCTGATGAAAGCCGTCGAAATGTATTTGAGCGGCGAAGCTCCTGAACTGGATGAAGCGTGATGGCTCGGTGTGATAACTTCAAAATCAAAAGCTGTCGATGAAGCAGAGGCGCTGCTAGCCACGATCCGCGGCAGCATTCTGGTTCACGTCCAGGATGGGGTCCATCCGGCGCACCTAAAGGTCCCGCTAGACTTCGCGCGTCAATTGAACGCGCAAGTTTTACACACCGACCACGACGAAGTGATCGCAGCAGCCGACGCTCTCGAAGCATGGTTAATGCTGCTGGTCGCTGAAACCGAACCGATCTCCGACACGCGCACGCTCAGCTTGCTCGACCAGATCTCTGAGCTGGAAGTCGCTCTCTTTGATTACAAGGCCAAAGAGGTCGCGCCCTTGATGAATGTCGGCGACTTCGTTGACGAGTCGTTTGAAGCGTTGCGCGGAAATAACACGCCCGCAGTCACCGAATCTCCTCTCGTAAATACCGAAGGTGACGATCTCGCCGCAGATTCCGAGCTTCTCGAAGTTTTCAACGAGGAAGCTAAATCTCTATTGCAGAGCATAAAGGCGAACCTGGAAGTGCTGTCCGCTAAACCGAAAGACCGTGAAGCTCTTTGGGAGATCAAAAAGAGCGCTCACACATTCAAAGGAGCAGCGGGGATTGTCGGTCTCAGAAGATTGTCGGATCTTGCTCATCGGGTCGAGGACCTGCTGGACCAACTCTCGGAAAAGAATGCAGATTTGAACGTGCATATCCTCAGCCTTTTGTTGAATGCGGCCGAATGCCTGGAGTCCCTGTCGAGCGATGAAAGGTCACACGAGATCGACTCAAGAATTCAGATTCTTTACGAAGAATTCGGGAAAGCGCTTGGAGAGATTCCACGTTCTGATCAGCCAGGCGATGCGATTCCGTCAGCTCCTCAAGGATCGAGGGTTATCCCTAGGACACGCGCCACAGACTTTTTCGCCGCTCCCCGGCGAAACAACTCGATAGTTCGCGTGTCACTCGAGCGACTCGACGAACTTGCCCGGAACTTGCGCGACCTATTCGCGAGCCGGTCAGCGTTCGAGCACCGTCTCTCCGAACTCGACCAGCAACTTGAAGAGTCGCATAACAACGGCCTTCGCCTTTTGGCAGCATCCGGAAAGATCGAACCTAATGCGAGCGGCGGCGGTTACGAGCTTGCCGAAGCGGTTAAGGATGCCACGATCATCAATACGGCATTCGATAACGTCAAGACGAATTTCGAAGCGCTTTACGACGCGCAGTCCTCACTCATCGATGAGATGCAGGAACGATTATCAAGATTGCGCCATGTCGAGTTCGGCACGATAACAAATCGCTTGCAGCGGACCGTTCGCGTGACTTGCGACGAAGAGGAGAAACGTGCCGAGGCTGTGATCGAGAACGGAACTCTTGAAGTCGATACGCAGCTTATCGATGCCCTTATCGAACCGCTGCTGCACCTTCTCAAGAATGCCGTTGTACACGGAATTGAGAATCCTGAGACAAGGCGTATCCTGGGCAAACCCGAAGCGGGTAAGATCACGATACGAGTCAACAATAAAGGCGCGTACCTCGTCGTGTCGGTTACTGATGACGGGCGCGGAATCGCCTTTCTGCCGCTTCTGGAAAAGGCCGTTGTCTCGAACCTGATCACGCGTGCAGAAGCAGAGGAAATGACTTCGGACAAGATCTGCGAGCTGATCTTTCTTCCTGGCCTTACGACAGCCAAGAAACTAAATCTAAATGCAGGCCGAGGTGTCGGCATGAGCATCGTTCGCGAAAGCATCGCCGCCGCTGGCGGAACTATCTCGATCGAGACATGGCCTCAAAAAGGAACGACATTCACAGTCCGCATCCCACGCCCTTTCGCAACCCACGTACAGGAAAAGGCTGATCGGCCGGCCATCTTCGCCGCCCCATCGTCCCGGGTAAGGGTCATGATAGTGGATGATAGCCCCAGTGTTCGCCTCACAACATCGAAAGTGATCGAGAAGGCAGGATGGCATGTCGAAAGCGCAAGGAACGGATTGGACGCCCTCGAAAAGCTCAAGATATTGCAACCGCCGAACGTAATTCTGTCGGATATAGAAATGCCGAGAATGGGCGGCTTCGAATTTGTCGGGGCCCTCCGCGCAGACGAATCATTGAAAAACATACCGGTCATTTTTATTAGCTCGAGAACCGACGAAGCCGACAGGGAGCAAGCAAGAGTGATCGGCGCAGCAGCTTACGTCACAAAGCCGTACGACCATGTTCAATTGTTAGAGTTGATCAATCGTCTGACACTTTCTAAGGAGCTAGTTAAGTCGGAATAGTTACGACTTGGGTGGTGCGCTTGGCCGGATCTCGATCTTGCTGGGAAGCGCCCGCCTGTCGAAACTCAGCAGGTTGACGACTGTCTCGGCTATGTCGGCGGGTTGCAGCTGCCACGCCTTTGCATCGCTCGCCGTATCACCTCCGAAATCGGTATTCACGCTGCCGGGGCAAATGTAGCTGACCTTGATATTGTCGTGGCGGACCTCCTGCATCAAAGCTTCTGAAAATCCGTTCAGTCCAAATTTCGATGCGTTGTACGCAGCCATCCGCGGATGTGCATTCTGTCCGGCAAGCGAAGATATGTTTATGATGTAGCCACCGCCCCGTTTCTTTATCAGAGGTATCGCGTGGTGGCACGCGTAGAACACGCCGAACAAATTTGTTTCGAGAGTTTGGCGAAATTCCTCGCCGCTCATCTCTTCAACCGTTTTTCCGAAATACCCCATTCCCGCGTTATTGATCAAAATGTCAATCCCGCCGAATGAGCTAACGCATTTGTCGAGCATCGCCTTCACTTGATCTTCGCTGCGAACATCGCAAACCACGCCACCGACATTGTCATGTTCCGCAAGCCACCCGTCGATCGCAGACTCCAAGTCTCGATCATTGCGGCCACAGACGAACACCGCGGCTCCGCTCTTCAATAGCGCGTCCGCGATCGCGTAACCGATTCCCTTTGTTCCGCCCGTAATAACCGCGACCTTTGAGTTGAGATTAATCATCTGTCTGGTTTCAACTCGAGAGCTTCTGCTTCAACGCGTCGTTGACGATCTTCGGATTGGCCTTGCCCTGCGAAGCCTTCATCACCTGCCCGACAAAAAAGCCGAACAGCTTTTCGTTTCCGCCACGATACGCAGTGACCTGATCCGGATTGCCTTCAATGATCTCATCAACTAGTTTCTCGATCGCCGCCCCGTCAGAGATCTGCTCGAAGCCCTTTTCTTTTATCACCTCCGGCGCTCCGCTGCCAGATGTGAACATTTCCACCAGTACCTCTTTCGCCTGGTTATTGTTGATCGAGCCAGTACCAAGAATCTTGATAAGCTCGGCGAGGTTCGAAGCCGAAACGGGAGATTCCGCGATCGATTTACCCGAATTGTTAAGCTCACGCGTGAGCTCCGACAAAATGAAGTTCGCCGAAACACGCGGATCGCCTGACGCATTAGCCGTCGATTCGTAGAATGCGGCAAGATCCCGGTCCGCTACGATCTGAGAAGCATCTGCGAACGAGAGGTCGTAGTCACCCATCATCCTGTCTCGCATGGCGTCCGGAAGCTCTGGCATTTCGCGCTTTACCGCTTCGATAAATTCCGCCGTCACGGTAAGCGGTTGCAGGTCCGGCTCCGGAAAATATCGATAGTCGTGAGCATCTTCTTTGGAACGCATGACACGCGTTCGATTTCCCTTTTCATCCCACAGCCTGGTTTCCTGTGACACGCCTTCCCCGGCTTCGTGCGCCCTGATCTGCCGGTCGATCTCGAATTCGATCGCCTTCTGCATGAAGCGAACCGAGTTCAGGTTCTTCAACTCAACCTTGTTGTTGAATTTACTTTCGCCAATCTTTCTGACCGAGACATTCGCTTCGCACCGCAGGTTCCCCTTCTCCATATCGGCATCGCTCGCCCCGACCCATTGCAGAACGCGCCGGACGTGATTCACATAATCGTACGCCTGCCACGAGCTTCGAAAATCCGGAGCGGTAACGATCTCGCCAAGCGGCGTGCCGGCTCGGTTCAGATCGACGTATGAGTATTTGTCGACATCCGGCAAACCCTCATGGACATTCTTTCCGGCGTCTTCCTCGAGATGCATACGTTCGATCCGGATCGTCATTGGCTTCCACTCGGAGCCGCGTCCCGATTCGTCGCGGGCGGCTGTCATGATCGTCAGCTTACCGTTCGCCGAAAACGGCTTGTCATATTGCGAGATCTGATAACCCTTTGGAAGATCCGGGTAGAAATAATTTTTGCGCGCGAATATCGATGTCTCTTGAATCTCAAGACCGAGCGCGATCGCCGCACGCGCCCCGAGGTCGACGGCGCGCTTATTAAGAACCGGAAGTGCCCCCGGCAAGCCGAGGCAAACTGGACAAGTATTTGAATTCGGCTCGCCTCCGGTCTGGACCGCGCAGCCGCAAAAGATCTTGGTCGCCGTGGCGAGTTGTGCATGGATCTCCATGCCGATGATTGCTTCCCAACCTTCTTTGATCATAGTGAAAACAGAAAAACGCGGAGCATGACCTAAATCATAGTCCGCGTCACGCAGAAACTCAAAAAACTCAAGCTAATGTCTGCCGTTGCGAATTCTTGTCCCACCTCTATTACCGCGCCAAGTCACATGCGGCGGGCGTCGAGGCGATGGATTCGGATACACACCCACGGGTGTCGCACGATATCCACCGTCGTTACGATATACGCGATTCGGGAAATAACCGCTGTGCCGGCTGTATCGCCTGCCTGAATAGTATCCGCCATAAGAATCGAAGTAACCGCCGTACGAAGCGGCGGGCTCAACTTCGATAACGCTATTATGCAATTGCCCCGCAGCTTGTACGCCGAGGTTCCAACGCTCGAGTTCTAATCTCTCTTTCTCGAGCCTGGCCTTGCGAAGCTGATCTGACAGTTGGACCCTGGCCGTCATGTCCGCGTCACGCTGGCGATCAAGTTCCTCCGGAGACGGAAAACCTAACCGCGCATAGTTATCTCGATAGTCCCGTTCGGCAGCAAGGCGTTGCTGCTGGAATTTCTGAAGTGTGAAATTGTCAACGGTCCGAACCTGGGCAGTTCCGATCGCCGTAATTGAAAAAACCAAGCCAAAAATCAGTGCGGCTTTCTTCATGATCTGTACCTCCTGACGGGTACCCCGATAATACCACCAAGGTCCGGTTTCGTTAAAGATTTTTCAGGCAGGGTTGATCTGCCGTTCCGGATGCTTTCCGTGAATTCCGTGTTCTCCGTGGTTCGCTTCTGAAAGGCCGAAACCACAGGAGACACGGAAAATACGGAAGAAGAAGAAGAAGAAGAAGAACGACCGGAGTCATTCCTAATCGAAGGTTTTCCGCCCGCGATCGCTTTCTCTAAAAGCTAAAAGCCAGGCCAACCCTTCCGTTGATCCCTGGGGTCTGAAAGCCGTTTTCGAAGTACTCATTATCGAAGAGATTCTCGATCGTCCCGTACAAACGAAGGTTGTACCTGTCATTCCTTATCGGGAACGTATAACCGGCAGTCAGGTCCACCCGCCTGTTCCCGTCGAACTGATAAGTGTACTGACCAAACGTGGCACTGCTAAAAACCGGTGCGAGATACGAGCTGGTAGCGATGAGATCGGCATTCACCCAGAACCTCTTTATTCGCTGCGTAACGACCAACGTAATTTGGTGATCAGGAATTCCGAACGACTTGCGATCGGGATTCGCGATCGGTACCAGAAACGGACGTCGAAAGTTTCGAACGTCGCTGTTCGTGAAAGTGTAAGAGGCGAAAACCTTGGTCGTTGTAGTCGGCTTTATGTCGACGCTGAACTCAGCGCCACGAGAATAATGCCGGTCCGCGTTGTAGTACACCGGAGCTCCAAAATCATCAGTCGGCAGGTATGTGATCTCGTCCTTGATCCGCGTGTAGAAATACGTTGCCGAAGCTTTCACCCGGCGATCCACGAAATACTGCTCAATTCCGGCGTCGATGCCTATCGAACGCTCCGGCTTCAAAGCAGGATTGCCCTGGGGAAAGAACGAGCCGAAGAAGAAGAATGTACCGAACCTCTCGTACAAAGACGGGACGCGATAGCCGTTTCCGACATGGGTCCGTATCTTCGTTCCGGTTCGCGAAATGAAATACGACGCGGACCCGTCAAACGTATAGGCGGCCGGCGGATCAGAAAGCGTCAAATTTGCATACGGCCCACTTGTCACACTAAATTTCGGACGACCGAGACTAAACCATTGCCCGCGAGCCCCGCCGGCAAATTGCAGGTTACCATCCAATAAGCTGATCAGGTGCTGTATGTAAAATGTATTACTTCGCTGCGCCGCTGTGGTCGTGAAATCGTCAGTTCCACTGGGAGTGCTTCCCTCGTTGTTGAATTTCTCATCCTCGAATTCGTATCCGCCCGTGGTCTTGTTCGAAGCGTTGGGTGTCCAAACGGCATGCAAATTCGCGGTATGAATATTTCCACCAAAGCTGTTCGTAAACGCGCTCTGAAACCCTGGCCCGAGAATACCATCGTCGTTAGTGCGCTTAGTATCAATTCCCTGGTAATAGCCGCTGATCACAAAATTATCGTTGACGACATGGCTCGCAGAGAATTGTCCGACGAAGAATCGTGACTTCTGAATGCTGTCGGAATCGTCGAGATCCGGTACGAAGTTGACGCCCTCGGCTGCGTCGATAATGACTCCGGCCGGAGGCGGCAAAGCTCCAAGTGTGTCCGGACTCGAATTCAATCGCACCTTGGCATCCGAAACAAAGAACCGCCCGGAGAGATTTGTCCTGTACGTCGGTTGATACTCGATCCTCGATTGAAAAGTCGTATTGCTCGCGTTATCGTCGCCGTCGATGCCTTTTGTATAAGCGGTGCGCGAGATCGCGCCGCTGATCCCGAACTCATTGTCGTCCGTTCCGTAGGAAGCCTTTCCGAGAAATCCGCCAAGACCTAGACCGCCCGCCGTTGCTGCAACTTGTCCGTGAATTCCGGATTTCGGTTTCGGCGTTTGAAAATCCAGCGTCCCGCCAATCGCGTTTGTTCCATAGAGCGAACTTCCGGAGCCTCGCAGAACTTCAATCCGCTCGACGCTCGTCAATGTGAAGTCGCTGAGAAACGGAGTCGCGTCACCGGTTATGGACCCCGGATCGCGAAACCTGATGCCGTCAATTAAAACCGCCGTGTCCTGATTGCGAAGGCCGCGTGCCTTTATCGACGCCGTCCGTCCGAAACCGCCAAGTTGCTGGATCCGGAAACCGGGAATTGTACGAACTGTATCGACAAGAGTGATGTCGGCTCGATCGCTGATCTCTTGCCCGTCGATAATATTCACGGTTTTCGAAACCTGCTCGATCGGCTGCTCAGCGTCGGCCGAGACCGTAACCGTTTCGCGAACTGCGGTGAATCCTTCGATCACCAAATTCACGACCGTCGGAGAGCTGCTGGCTCCGACCCGCGTCTTGATCGGAGGCGAAGCTTTGAGCTCACCGTTAGAAAGATACGTCGCCGTAACGCTGTAGCTTCCGGCAAGTATCCTGCCGAACGTGTACTTCCCTTCGGCGTCGGTTCGCGTACTCTCGTTGCCACGCGAATCGTTTTCGTTCTTAGCAATTACGTCCGCACCTGATACCGGCTTCCCCGCCGCATCGGTGACTGTTCCTCTTAGCTCGTAGTGATCCGCCTGCGCCAAAGCGGCGGCAGACAGTAGGCAAATTAAACCTAAAACTCTAATAACTTTCATCTCTCTCCTGTTCTGCCCATCGCAGAAATGGCTCTGAACCTGACAAGAAGGCAAAGTTCCCGACTTGGCCATTTTGGATTTTCGATTTTGGATTTTGATTCGAAGAGGGTCGCAAAAATTCTTCAAATCCAAAATCCAAAATCTAAAATCCAAAATGGGGCTCAC
>JANMUW010000116.1:0-2520 GCA_031392105.1 Acidobacteriota bacterium
GACGGCCTGCAGATAGATCGGCTCGACAAACAGCAGGCCGGTGCCGATGGGCATGATAATAAGACTGCCGCGTTTGACCTTTGAGCCCTGCTGATTCCAGAGCGTTATCTGACCGGCGATCTGTGCGTCCTGGTCGATTCGGGCCTCGATCTGCAGCGGCCCGTCTATCACACGCGATGCAGGGAATGCGTAGACCAGCAGTTTGCCATAGGCGTCACCATCGGAGCGGCCGGCCATCCACGCGATCATGTTGTTGCGATTACCAGGTGTAAATGGAACGACGCGGGCAAACTCCGGCTCGGGTTTTTCGCCCGGGAGCGGCATGAGTACCTGATAAGGCGCTAGCGGATGAGTCGTCCCAGTTGAATCGCCCGAAGAAGCTTCTTGCGCAACACTCCATACATCCTCCCGTCCGAAGAACATCTTGGCATTTTGCGTGTGATATAAACCGAAGACGTCGCTCTGCGTCTTCATCATCAGTTCCGGATAGCGGACATGCGCCCGGACATCCGATGGCATTTCCGCGGCGGGTTTGAACAACTCGGGAAATGCACTGCGATACGCCGCCACGATCGGATCGTCATCGTCGAACACATAAAAACTGACAGCTCCGGTGTATGCATCGATCGTCACCTTTACGCTGTTTCGAATGTAGTTGACGCGTCGTCCGTTGTGATCGTAGTGCCTGGAATAAGGAAACGTGTCGGACGTTACATAACCATCGACGATCCATACCAAGCGACCGGCGTCATCAACCATGATGTAGGGATCGGTATCGTATGTGAAGAACGGTGCGATGCGTTTGATCCGGTCACTGATATTCCGGTGCAAAAGTACGCGGCTCTCGTCGGTGACATCGTCCGAAAATGGCAGCTTGCTCAGATCGTCGGTTGCCCATGCGACACACAACCGGCGGAGACCGCTGCCGATGGCAAAACCTCCGTCGCCCTGATAGGTGGTGTAACTGTTGTTGTCGCCCTGCGGGTAATCGAACTCCGGCTGCTTTGTATTTACGTAAACGATCGTATCCGTACGCTCGCCAAAATAAATTTCGGGTCGCGTGACGCGAAGGTCGCCGGTGCTCTCGACCGGCATGTTCGAAACAAGGAAGCGCGGTCGGCCTTCGCTTGAAAATTCGTTGACAGGGTTTATGGTCACGCCGTAACCGTGCGTATAGACCAGCCGTTCGTTTATCCAGTTTCGTGACTGCTCGGGAAGCTTGGTGGTGTCGAGCTCGCGCACCGCGATCATTACCTGGCGCATTTCGCCGCCGATGCGGTAGCGGTCCGCGTCGACATCGGGAAAATCGTAGTACGTGCGGATCTCCTGGATCTGGCGCAAGGTGTCCTGCAGCGCCTGCCAATCCCAAAGCCTTATGTTCGAAAGCGTGCTTTGGTTAGAGGCGAGGTTCAGTGCCTCGGGCGTAATGTCGGCTGCGTACTCGCGAGATTCGAGACTATCGATCTTAAACCCGGCCCGCGTCCAGGAAATGTTGTGTTCAATATACGGTGTCTCGCGGCCAAGCTCGTTCGGCTAGACGATAAAACTTTGGACATAACCCGGGACGATGATAGTGGCGACTACCCAAACAAGTATTGGAGCGATGAGCCCTAGAAGCAGAAGGCGAATGCCTCTCGCGGTAAATGCATTGAAGATCAGCAGGGCTGCGGCCAGAACAAGCGACACGGCCACGATAGTCAGACCCGGCAACAGATAGTTCGCTTCGGTGTATGTGACGCCGCTAAACGATGCGTGATCCGTCCACAAATATCCGTAACGCGAGAGCATCGTGTTCACGGCAATGATCAGGAGGAGAATGCCGAAAGACAGCGACACCGCCGCGTAAGACCGGCCGCTCAATGCTCTCGGCGCGTTGGGATCCTCGTCGATGGCCGGCGGTTCCAGCACCGTTGATATAATTGCGTGGACTATCGAAGCGACGAGAAGGATCGTCGACATCGTCATCAACCAGCCAGTAACAAGCTGGTAGATCGGCAAGGTAAAAAGATAAAAGCCGACCGGCCGCCCGAAGATGGGATCGACCATCGCTGTCGGCACCTGATGGAAATACAGGACCCATGTATTCCAATCGCTGCTGAGAGCGAGTCCGTATATAACGGCGAAGCCGATCGAAACAACCCAAGCCGCCGCCCGCAGATAACCGGACGGATCAATATCGACAGGTTGCTTGTTTATGATGACCCGCTTCGGGACGATCTCATCTGTACGGAACCATTTCTCCAGAGCATAAAAACCGCCGCGGAGGATCGCGAACGTCAGCAATGTGAAGATCGCAAACAGACCCCAGCCAAGCTGCAGCTCATACCAAAATCGCGAACCGAATCCGAGCGACCCGTACCACAGCGCATCGACATATACATCGATCGCCCTCCAAAGAACGATTAACACGAGGAACGAGGCCGCGACGATCCACCTTAAGCGTCCGCGTCGTGGCGGCTTCTGCTGCGGGACTTCGATAATATCGTCGTCGAGATCGGAATAATCGGATGCGTTCATGCG
>JANMUW010000125.1:0-8500 GCA_031392105.1 Acidobacteriota bacterium
GGCATGAACAAAATGTCGCACCCGTCCGGAATCCCCGTTCCCGACAGATGCGTGTGTGAGAAGCCGTAGATGATGTCGTCTGAATAGTGATATCCGGATGAACCGTCCCAGTTGTCGATACGTGTGTCGGGCGAGAGTTGCACCATCCCAAATGGTAGCGTGGCTCCGGGGAATGTATGTCCGTGTCCGCCGGTGCCGATGAATGGATTTACCCAGCGAGTGAAGTCGCCGGTTTGCGAAAAAACATAGGGCAGAAAGCAGATGGCAGAAAGAACAATATAAATAGAGGTTGTCGCGAATCTTCTCATTATGAATTGCCTCCGTCTTTAGACGGAGGTTAGATCCTATTTATTCTTCCGGCTTTAGCCGAATCTTAGTAAGGGGCGTGCGTCTTCATTGCGACCGCAGCCGTTGCATACCATTCATTGAGATCGCTTCGGCTAAAGCCGAATCTATTTTCTTCGCACACCTCCGTCTAAAGACGGAGGCAATTCATAAAGCAAAGACGGAGCAATTACAACATCAATGCACAAACTCACCACCGCCTGCTTGTCTCAGGCCTTGCCCTTTGATGCCGTACCTAAACCTAAAGGCGGCATCACCACCGCGATGGTTGTAGCGGATCGAGATCCGGTGCAATCCTTTCTTCAGAGGAATGATCGCCGATTTCACTTTACGATCTTTCGTGCCGACATCGTCAATGATCATTCCGCCGGCAAGAACAACCGTCGCGTCCCAAGTGGAGTCAACCTGGATCTCGTATAACCCGTCTGCGGGAATGCTGAGAGACCCGTCGTATGTAACCGCGAACGGCTGTTTGAGATCGACGCCCTGGTTCGTGAACTGATTCAGGAAGATCGATTTTGTCTCGCCGGATTTTCGCTCGCCCTCGCCAGAACCATCGCCGCGCGGAATGAAAAGTTCGTAGGTCACGCCTTGTTTTTGGTCGGCCACGCCCACGGCGTCGCGCATTTTGTCGCGGACGATCGTCGCGGCGTATACCGAACTCTTGCGCCCGCCCGAATCCACGGCGATGGTCTTCAGCGTAACGACCTCTCGCGGCTTGAGTTGGATCTCGATCGGCTTTTCGTAAAACGCCGATGTTTCGCCGGGCGTCGAACCGTCCGTCGTAAACCGAAGCCGTGTTCCGGCCGCTGGACTGAGTGTGATCGAAACTTTCTCATCGTCGGTGATGACGTTTCGCAATCCTTCAGGTTCCGGCATGCGATAGTTCACATTCTGCGCCGCGAGGTGAGGCAGGTTTGCTATGAGTCGCCGCTGAAAGTCCGCGTAATTCTTATCTTCGGGTTTCGACCAAAGCACTTCCGACAACGCGATCATTCGAGGAAACGCCATATACTCAACATGCGAAGGCGTCTTGATATACTCGGTCCAGATATTCGCCTGACCGCCGATGATGTATTTTGCTTCTTCCGGCGTCAGCTCACTTGGCACAGGCTCGAACGAATAAACTTTTTCAAGCGGCACGTAGCTTCCGATATTCAACGGCTCGTACGACGGATCGCCCTGTCCATAATCGAAGTAAACATAGTCGGTCGGCGTCATGATCACATCGTGTTTCGACTTCGCCGCCTCGATGCCGCCTTTCATTCCACGCCACGACATGACAGTCGCATTCGGAGCCAATCCGCCTTCGAGTATCTCGTCCCAACCGATGATCTTTTTACCGCGCGAGTTTACGAACTTCTCGATTCGCTGAACGAAGTACGACTGCACCTCGTGCTCGTCTTTTAGATTTTCTTTCTGCTTTAACGATTGAACGAACGCCGATTCCTTCCAATGATCTTTCAGAACCTCGTCGCCGCCGATGTGAATATAGGGCGAGTCGGGAAACAGCTTGATCGTCTCGTCGAGTACGTCTTCGAGAAACTTAAATGTCTCGTCGGTCGGGCAAAAAGTTTCTTTGAAAATTCCCCACGTCGTCTGGACCTTGTATTGGTAATCCGCTTTGCACCCGAATTGCGGATACGCCGCGAGCGCCGCCGACGCATGGCCCGGAAGCTCGATCTCGGGAATCACAGTTATGTATCGCGCCTTTGCGTAGGCGATGACGTCCTTGATCTGTTCACGCGTGTAAGATCCGCCGTGCGGAATCCCATCGCCGATGTACGGCGTCAGGTTGCGTTCCTTCACGGTCTCGGGGCGGGTCGATCCGATCTCGGTGAGCTTTGGATATTTCTTGATCGGGATACGCCAACCCTGATCATCGGTAAGATGCCAGTGAAAATAATTGAACTTGTACTGCGACATCAGGTCGATGTACTTCTTGACGAATTCGACGGGCATGAAATGCCGCGCTACATCGAGGTGCATGCCCCGGTACGGGAAACGAGAGACGTCGACGATCAAAACGTTCGGGACGTCAATCGTATTCTTGTCGATGGGCCGAAGAAGCTGCCGAAGCGTCTGAATGGCAGCGAAAACTCCCGAAGGATCTCTGTTAATACTGTCTAGGCGAATGTGCTTAGTGGTGACCTCAAGCGAGTATCCGGTCTTACGCCGGTCCGGGCGAGTGCGTTCCTCGATGGAACCAACCGAATCTGTGAAGTGGTAGCTCGACGGTCCTAAGTGAATGTAATTACTGCTGGGCGCCTCGGATTTGACCCTGAGCTTTAACCCGTACACACTTCGCAATAGATCGTTGAGTACCTTGGCAGAGTTGCGCGCCCGTGATGTGTAGGCCACGATAACCGTGTTCTTGTTCAACCGGAAAAACCCTTCCCTCCGCTCGACGTGATAAGGCTTCGGAATAATGCTGATCTCGACCAGCTGGCCATAGAAGTACGGAACAAAAACAACTGCCAGCAGAAATCCGACAAAAACTCTCGTCATATTTTTTTAATGAAAGGCAGAAGCCCGATCGGAGCGAGGGTGCCCATTTCTTTTCTAAGGATTATTCCACAGAACGAACACACTCCCTACCGTTGGCGTTTCTATGTTGGGAGAAATTTCGGTCATTTAATGAATGCTTTTTACGCTCCGTTAGGAGGCGACATGTTTGTAGAAATGGGGCTGAAAGAAGTCACTCGCTCCAGAGGAGCGAAACCGATATACCGCTCCCAAGCGAGCGGCTGGTAGCTCAATGACCGCGTCTACAAACATTTCGCTCCTAACGGAGCGGAGCGTGGTGCGACTGTACGGCTCACTTAAGGCCGCCGGAACCGGACGCCAAACTGACATCCTTTACTTACTCCTCCGATAAAGACATCCCCTACCGACTTTGCGAACTTCGCGAGCTTTGCGTGAGACGAAGAATTTCACGCAGAGCTCGCGAAGTTCGCAAAGGTAGCTAGCCGCCTTTCAAATCTTTTTCGCTTCCGTGTCTTTCTTCTAACTTGCATTGCACTGTCTCACCAGGAACATGCTTCGTTTCCTGAAATTTAAGAACGAACAGGGGAAGGTTTTATCATGCAACACAAATCATCAATCAAGCTCGCATTGTCTCTCTTTTCAATTTTGCTATTTGGTTTGACAGCCGCGTACGCTCAGCTCTCAGCAGAGATTCGTCCATTCGATTTCACCGACGACTATTACAAGACGAACGGCATTAAGGCAGAGACCCTTTTTAACAGAAAAAACGGCGCAGACGGACAGTCGGTTTTCGACTTCGCGACGGATGCCTCGCGATTTACCCATGTTCGAATTATCGCCACGCTTCCCGCCTACACCGCTGATGGCAGCCCGATCTATTGGAACGACTACGGCACGGCGAGCAAAGAAAGTTTTGCTTCAAACGCCGCCGGCTCGCGGGCAGTTCAGATGGCGAAAACTTATCCGGTATTCGTTTTCCCAAGCGCGATGGTACGGACAACGGATCGGCAGTCCGCGCTGATACCGGTCGACAAAGTATATTTTCAGAATAACCCGATCGGAATCGGCGAGGTTGTCGCGGTCGAATTCAGCGATCGAATATCGAGGGCCGGCCGCAAGACATTGAACATGCTTATCGAACGCAACGGTACTACTATCGATGGAACGCCGATCATCCGCACGATGCTGGAATTGAAAGGACTGGCGGCCGAAGGACTTGTAACCCTTCGTGAAGTTGAAAATCGACCGTACGCCGTGGCAAAGGTCATTCAATATCCTGACCGAGGCGGCATTACGCCGGATGCGTTCCTTGTTTATGTGAAGCAGGCCGACGGAAAGCCGCTCGCTGCTGAGCAGCATTTCCTCACCAGATTCGAATGTCTGAGAGAAGGCAGCCGGACATGTCTCTAGACACTATCGCAAAGCTTCCAGTAAAGCTTCGAGCTCATTCGGCATCGGCTGCATAAGCTCGATCTTCTCGCCGGTCACCGGATGTTTGAATGTGAGTTTTTCTGCGTGAAGGAAAAAGCGGTTGAGTTTCTCGACCGCTCTTTTTGTGTCCGAATCGGAGATCGTATTGTCGCGGCCCTCGTTGTAGGTTCCGTCGCCGACAACGGGATGGTTGATCGATGCGAGATGCACTCGGATCTGGTGCGTACGGCCGGTCTTGATCTCGACATCGACCAGCGTGAACTTTTCAAAACGCTCGCGAACTTTCCACATCGATAAGGCGATTCGTCCGCTCCTCGCAACCGTCATCTTTGTCCGGTGCCAGCGGTCGCGGGCGATCGGGCGATCGATCGTGCCGGAATTTTCACGCGGGCTGCCGTGAACGAGGGCGACATACGATTTATAAACTTCGCGTGCGCGAAATTGCTCTGCGAGGGCTTCGTGAGTTTGTTCGTCCTTGGCGACGACGATCAATCCGGATGTGTCTTTGTCTAATCTGTGGACGATTCCAACACGATTCGCGTCTTGAGTCCCGCCTTCAGCCGACTCACCTTCGTGAGAGACAACCATCCCGTCAGCCGAAGCGGCTGCCGCCTCTCGTTTGGAAGAAGCGGAGTCTGACCTGAAATGCCACGCGATCGCGTTTGCCAGCGTCCCCGAGCTAATACCCGCTCCCGGATGCACGACCATTCCTGCCGGCTTGTTGATTACCGCGAGATATGCGTCTTCGAAAACGATCTCGAGCGGAATATTCTCGGCTTCAAACTTCGCGACCGGAGCCTCAGTCAGATCGATATCGATCTCATCCGACTCGCGAAGCCTGTACGACGCCTTCGCCTCTTTTTCGTTGACCAGAATGTCGCCGTTTTCAATGAGTCGCTGAAGGCGCGATCGTGACCAGCCCTCGATCTTCTCAGCGAGAAACGCATCGAGCCGCTTAGCGGCGTCGGAATCGACAGCGACGATCGTGAAGGATATTTCTTTCAAGACAGGTATTCTCTTCAGTGGATAGTGACAAGTGATTAGTGGATAGTGGAGTAAACTATCCACTTGCAACTATTAACTATCCACTGAAGCAAAAGATTCTAGCCGGCAGCCTCGGTAACTGCTTGCGATGTTTGGCTCTTCGCGGACCGCAGCCGCATGAGCATAAAAATTATCGATGCAGCCGCAACGAGCAGGCTCACCAATTGCGATGTTGAAAGTCCGGTCATCGTCGTCAGGCCGAACAGATCACCACGCGGATCGTCGCGGATGAACTCGATCGAGAATCGAAAGATCGAATAGATGATGCCGTAAGCTATCAGCACCTGCCCATCGAATTTCTTTCTTCGATGGAGCCAGAGCAGCAAGCCAAATACGGCGAGCATGGTAAACGATTCGATAAGCTGCGTCGGATGGAGAAAGAGGTCAAGTCCGTCAGGACCATACATCGGAACGCCCGTGTATTCGTGGCCGGCTTCGGTAAAATGCACGCCCCAGAACCAATCGGTCGGCTTTCCCCAACAGCATCCGGCGGCAAAGCATCCCTGTCGCCCGAAAGCCTGGCCGAGCGCGAGGCCCGGTGCAAAAGCATCGGCGACTTTCCATAACGGAAGTTTGTATAGCCGTACGAGCAGCACGACTGCGAGAAAGCCGCCGATCAGACCTCCGTAATATACGCCGCCAGACCGCAAGAAATCGAGTGACAGGACCTGGACGTTATCCTCGACAAAGAACATCAGCACCTTCGAACCGAGCAATCCGCCGATCAGAGTCCACAGGCCGAGGTCGTAGATACGCTCCCGCGGCAAGCCGTCTCTCGCGCCCAGGCGCGATGCGACATAGAGCGCAAGCAGCATTCCGACCGCGAGCCAGATGCCATACGTGGTGATGGGAAAATCTCCGATGCGAAATAATTCGGGGTACATCTTTTTGAGAAGTCAGAAATCAGAAGTCAGAAATCAGAAGTCAGAATTCAGAATTCGGCTTACTTCCGAACTTCGTTCTTAATCTTTGCCATATAACTCGTCAGCATCTTGCTAATCTCTTCGAGCCGGAGTCGCATCGGTCCCGTTTCGCAATAGTTCAAATCCTTTGCGAGTCGCAAGTAGTAGCGACATTCTTCCAAAGAACTTAAGGCGATTCCGTAAAAACGCAACTTATCCGGTTTGCTTACTTTTCGAAATCCTTCAGCAAAGTTTGCAGGTATCGAAACTGCTGCCCGCCGAAACAGCGACGTCAGACCGAATAGTTCGTGCTTAGGGAAATTCTCGCTAAGCCGGTAGGTGTCAAGAACAAACTCGTGAGCTCTTTGCCAAATAACTACATCTTCAAAAGATCGGGCACGTTCCATGGGAAATAAACGTCCTTAGCATCTTGCTTTATGATTTAGCTGAAATATATTACTACGAAACAAATTCTGAATTCTGATTTCTGAATTCTGATTTCTGATTTCTGAATTCTGTTCAGACTTCTTACTCCTGACTTCTGACTTCTGAATTCTGAATTCTCTTAGACCAAAACATATCGAGAATAAGCAACCCGGCTCCAACGCAGATCGCCATGTCGGCGACGTTGAAAGTCGGGTAGTGCCATGATCCGAACTGGACGTCGATGAAATCTATAACGTAGCCAAGCCGCACTCGATCTGTCACATTTCCCGCGATACCGGCAAGAAGCAATGCCAGCGAGCCGAGGACCCGATCATCGGTGCGCGGCGTTCGCCAGAAGAAATAAACAACGAGCGCGGCCGCAACCAGTGCGACGATTGATAATCCCCAACGCCCCGTGTCGCCATGATCATCGAGCATACTGAACGCAACACCTGTGTTATGGGCGTACGCGAAATTCAGAAATCCCTGGATCACCGAGATGTCATCGCCGAATCGCAGTCGGCGAACGGCCCACGCCTTCGTCGTCTGATCGATCAGAAATACCCCGCCGGCAACGACGAGGTACGCAAGTTTCCAAATGATGTCGCGTTTATTCACTGTCCTTTTTTCGATTCCGCAGGCTTCGCTTTCGGTTCGGCGTAAAAGATCTTGGTGACGATCTTCCACTCGCCGTCGATCTTGAGCAGAGACATGTAATCGACAAACCGCATCGTCGGATAATCGAGAATTATCTTTCCCACCGCTGCATTGCCCGAAAACTCAACCATCTCGATAGAACGTTTTCGATTCGCTTCGTCGGCCGCGGGTTTCCCGGTAAAGCCGGCAATGTATTCCGCGAACGACCGGGTCGAATATTTTCCGTCGCGAATGAAGATGAGGCTCCCTTCAGTATGGAACGCCTTCTTCATATACTCGCCGTCACCGCTCGCATGGCCTTTGATGTAATTCTCAAGCGGAATGCGGACAGCGTCCTTTTCCGGCGTTTGCGAATAGGCAGCAACTGCGAACAAGCCGACGATAACAAAGGTGAATACAAACTTCATACTTACCTAACCTCCGGTTTTATTTACCGAAAGTAATACGGACGGCCCGTTACAAGAGTTCAATTACTCCGTATACGGAAAGACCCCTTTTGGCGCCTTGTACGTTCTCCACCAGTCAGCATAACAAACGTCGGTGCATCCGATGGCGTAGGTAACCACTTTCCACTTTCCCGATGTCTTCTTCAGGAGCGCGAAGAAATTATTGTCGAACGCTCCGGACTCTTCGGCATCGGCGTATTGCGTCCGACTGTAGTTCGGCGCTCCACCGTTTACATTTTGCGGAGTTCCGCCGATAAACGCCCAGTTTCCGTAAACGTTGAAGTTCTCCGAGACGAATACGACCTTCTGTTTGAGATCACGCTCTACCGGTGTTCGCAACGCATCGAGAATTAATTTGCGTTCGGGTGATCCCTTGTCGGGTGTATGCACGCTCTGCGCTGCAATAGTAGTCGCGAGCGCCGCTGCCATAACCAACACGAACGGAAATATCTTCTTCACACTCATCGTTTCACTTGTTCGTTAGGATCCTTCAGTGTCTTCGGCTCTTTCTCTGTTTTCTTTTCCGTGCGTTCCGTGGTTAAGGGAGTTAGCTATCCACGGAACACACAGAAGACACGGAAAAGAAAGAAGACGAAAAAAACGGAACCGTTGTTTGAGTTACGCCGCAGCGGCCTTCTCTATCTCCGAAAGCGCGGCGGCACATCGTTCGCAAACCGTCGGGTATTTTTCAAATTCACCCACCCGAACAGAATAATTCCAGCACCTTTCGCATTTCGCGCCATCGGCTTTCCGGATCTCGAC